>JALVEX010000152.1 GCA_027030435.1 Paracoccaceae bacterium | reverse complement strand
GCAGGGCATCGATCTCTCCGAACTGATCGAGCGCACCACCGATCGCGTTGTCGGAGCGGGCGAGGCGGCCGCATGAGCCAGGCCAGCGCCCTCCTGCGCCGGGACGCTGCCGAACTTTCGGCCCGCCTGCCGCCGCTTCTGGCCCATGCCGAGCGCCTCGCGGCCACGGTGATCGCGGGCGAGCACGGGCGGCGGCGCGCCGGGCAGGGGGATGAATTCTGGCAATACCGCCCCGCCCATGAGGGCGACGAGGCCCGCCATATCGACTGGCGCCGCTCGGCGCGCTCGGATGCGCATTTCATCCGTCAGAAGGAATGGCAGGCGGCGCAGACGGTGCTTTTCTGGGTCGATGATGCCCGGGCAATGGATTTCACCTCCTCGCCGGATCTGCCCGCCAAGGGGGAGCGCGCGCAGCTTCTGGCGGTGGCGGCGGCTTCCCTCCTGCTGCGCGGCGGCGAACGGGTGGGGCTTCTCGGGGGCCCCTACCCGCCGCGCATGGGCGAGCACCAGCTCACGCCCCTGGCCGCCGCTCTGCTCGCGCAAGGGGAGCGCGGCGAATATGGCGCGCCCGTGATGGACGGGCTCAGGGCCAATACCAACGTGGTGATGATCTCCGATTTCCTCGGCGATCCCGCGCCCTTCGAAGCTGCCCTCTCGCAGGCGGCATCGCGCGGCGTGCGCGGGGCGCTGCTGCAGATCCTCGATCCGCAGGAGGAAGCCTTCCCCTTCGAGGGGCGCACCATCTTCGAGAGCATGGGCGGCGCGCTCAGCCATGAAACGAAAAAGGCCGGCAATCTGCGCGCCCGCTATCTCGAACGCCTCGCCGCCCGCAAGGCCCTGCTCGCCGATCTCGCCGCCCGCAGCGGCTGGCAATATCTCTGCCACCACACCGACGCGCCCGCCTCGGCCGCCCTGCTGTGGCTCTATGGCGCGCTGGAGCGGAGGCGCTGATGTTCACGATCGGCCCCATCGGCTTCACCGCCCCCCTGATCCTGCTCGGCCTTCTCCTGCTGCCGGTCCTCTGGCTGCTGCTGCGGGCCGTGCCGCCGGCGCCGATCCGCCGCCGATTTCCCGGCGTCGCGCTTCTGCTCGGCCTTCAAGACGATGAAAACGAAGCCGACAAGACACCCTGGTGGCTCCTTCTGCTGCGCATGGCGGCGCTGGCGGCGGCGATCATCGGCTTTGCCGGGCCGGTGCTCAATCCGCGCGCCGAGCGGCCCGGGAGCGGCCCGCTCCTCATCCTCGCCGATGCCTCCTGGGCCGATGCCGCCGGATGGGTCCGGCGCATCGAGCGCATGGATGCGCTGCTGGAAGAGGCCGGAGCGGATGGGCGTCCGGTGGCCGTCGTGCTGCTTGCCGATCTGCCCGAGGGCCCCCTGCCCTTTCAGGGGGCGGAGGCCTGGCAGCGCCGTCTTGCGGGCCTCCAGCCCGCACCCTGGGCGCCAACGCCTTCGCCCCGATGGATCGCGGCTCTCTCGGATGAAGGCGATTTCGATACCGTCTGGCTTTCCGACGGCCTTGCCCGCGAAAGCCGCGCGCCTCTCCTTGCCGCGCTCGAGGCGCATGGGGCGGTGCGGGTGATCGAAAGCCCGCGCCCGGTGCTCGGGCTCGGCGCGGTGCGCTTCGAGGAGGGCGAGATCGCGATGGATGTGCTCAGGAGCCGCGCCGAGGGGCCGCTCGAAGTGGCGATCGCGGCAATCGGGCCGGATCCGGCCGGGGTGACGCGGGAGCTTGCCCGTGTGGAAGCCGG
Source organism: Paracoccaceae bacterium (assembly GCA_027030435.1). GTDB lineage: Bacteria > Pseudomonadota > Alphaproteobacteria > Rhodobacterales > Rhodobacteraceae > WFVA01. The sequence continues at coordinate 1,965 of JALVEX010000152.1, read as the reverse complement.
ATTCGAGCCGGGCGCGGGAAGCGCCGAGGCGCGGTTTTCCCTGCCCGCGGAGCTGCGCAACCGCATCACCCGCTTCGCCATTTCCGGCCTGCGCTCGGCGGGCGCTGTGCAGCTTGCCGATGATGCGCTGCGCCGGCGCGAGGTGGCGCTGATCGCGGGGCGGGCCGATCGCGAGGGGCTCGATCTTCTCGATCCGCTCCACTACCTGCGCAAGGCGCTGGAGCCGAGCGCCGATCTTCTCGAGGGCGGGCTTGACGAAATTCTGCCCGCAAATCCCGATGTGATCATCCTCGCCGACGTGGCGAAGCTTTCGCCGGGCGAGGAGGAAGCGCTTCGCGAATGGGTCGGGAAAGGCGGGCTTCTGGTGCGCTTTGCCGGGCCGCAGCTGGCCGCGAGCGATGTGAGCCGGGGCGCGGAAGATCCGCTGATGCCGGTGCGCCTCAGAGCCGGCGGGCGGGTTGTGGGCGGTGCCATGAGCTGGGGCACGCCGAAGAAGCTGCGCCCCTTTGCGCCCGAAAGCCCCTTCTTCGGCCTTGATATCCCGCCCGATGTGGAGGTGAGCGCACAGGTGCTCGCCGAGCCCGATCCCACGCTTTCCGCCCGCGTGATCGCCTCTCTTGCCGACGGCACGCCGCTGGTGACGCGCAAGCGCATCGGCCAGGGGCAGGTGGTGCTGTTTCACGTCACCGCCAATGCGGAATGGTCCAGCCTGCCGCTTTCCGGGCTGTTCGTGGAAATGCTGGAGCGGCTCGCCGTTTCCGCCCGCAAGGGCGCGCCGGGCGCCGAGAGCCTCGCGGGCACCGAATGGCGGCTCGAAAAGCGGCTTGATGGTTTTGGCGAACTTGCCGATGCGGCCGAGCCCCTCGTGGTGAAGGGGGAAGAGATCGCAACGGCGGAGCCGGGGCCGGAACTCCCCCCCGGCCTCTATGCGGGCGAGGATCGCAGCCTGGCCGTCAATGTGCTTGGCGAAGGAGCGGCGCTCGCGCCTGCCGCATGGCCCGCCCGCATCCCGGTGGAAGGGATCGCCGCCTTGCGCGAAACGGGGCTCAAGGGCGCCTTCCTCGCCGCCGCTCTGGCGCTTCTGCTGCTCGATCTGCTGGCCTCTCTTTGGCTTTCGGGCCGCCTGCGCGGGCCGCGCCGCGGGCTTGCGGCCGGCGTGCTTCTTCTCGGGCTCTGCCTTGGCGCCCTTGCCCCCGCACCGGCCGCCCGGGCGCAGGAAGGTGCCCCCCCTCCGCCCGACGAGGCCGAAGCCCGCGCCATCGCCGCCGCCTCGAAGGTGACGCTCGCCTATGTGATCACCGGCGACAGCGCGCTTGACCGCCTCTCCGAGGCCGGGCTTCTGGGGCTGTCCGACATTCTCTATCGCCGCACATCCGTCGAGCCCGGTCTGCCCATGGGCGTGGATCTCGAGCGTGACGAGCTTTCGCTCTTCCCGCTGCTCTACTGGCCGATCAGCCCCAGCCAGCCGCTGCCCTCCAAGGAGGCCTATGCGAAGCTCAACGAATATCTCCGCCGCGGCGGCATGATCCTTTTCGATACCCGCGACGGCGATCTTTCCGGCCTTGGCCAGTCCACCCCCGAGGGGCGCAAGCTCCAGGCGCTCGCGCTGCCGCTTGATATCCCGCCGCTCGAGCCGGTACCCGAGGATCATGTGCTCACCCGCACCTTCTATCTGATCCAGACATTCCCCGGCCGTTACGATCGCCCCATCTGGGCCGAGGCCGCGCCGCCGGATGCGGAGAAGGTGGAGGGGATGCCCTTTCGCAATCTCAACGATGGTGTGAGCCCGGTGATCATCGGCGGCAACGATTGGGCCGGAGCCTGGGCGGTGGATCGCTCCGGCGCGCCGCTGCTGCCGGTCGGGCGGGGCTATACGGGCGAGCGCCAGCGCGAGATGGCCTATCGCTTCGGGGTCAATCTGGTGATGTATGTGCTCACCGGCAATTACAAATCCGATCAGGTGCA
>JALVEX010000151.1 GCA_027030435.1 Paracoccaceae bacterium | reverse complement strand
ACATAGGGGGAGAATGCGCCGCCCATCACCTCGGCCTGGCTTTCGACAGCCCGCGGCGCGGCGCCGAGGCTTCTGCGCGGATCTGAAAAGAAGGTCCGGCGCAGGAAGGCGAGGCGTTCGAGCGGGGCGTAATGGCCGGCGAGGGGATTGCCGCAATCCGTCCATTCGTTATCGCCGGGCGTGTAGATCAGGGCGGGGGAGAAGCGGTTCAGCAGATCGCGCAGGCGGGTGAGATGCGCGTCGGAGCAGGCGCTGGCACCCGATTTGATATCGCCCACATGGATGGTGAAGGCGGGGTTGCGGGCGTTGACGGTCTCGATAAGGGCCTTGAAACGGGCGAGGGTGCGGGCATCGCTGCCGTAGGGCATGTCGCCCAGCGCGACGAATTCGAAGCGTCCGGCGCGGGCCGGCAGGGCGGCGAGAAGGAGGGCCAGCAGCAGGGGCAGAAGCCGGGCGGGGGTGGGCCTCATTCCCAATCCCCGGAAAAGCCGCGCGGCACGAGGAGGGTTTCGCGGCGCACGTCATTGATGTCGCGGTGGCCGCAGAAGGCCATGGTGAGATCGAGCTCCTTGTGGATGATCTCGAGCGCCTTCGTCACCCCCGCTTCACCCATGGCGCCGAGGCCGTAGATGAAGGCGCGGCCGATATAGGTGCCCTTCGCGCCCATGGCCACGGCCTTAAGCACGTCCTGGCCCGAGCGGATGCCGCCATCGAGATGAACTTCGGTCTCATCGCCCACCGCATCGAGGATCGAGGGCAGGGCCCGGATGGATGAGAGCGCGCCATCGAGCTGGCGGCCGCCGTGATTGGAAACAACGATCGCATCGGCGCCCACTTTCAGCGCCATCTTCGCGTCCTCGGGATCGTTGATCCCCTTCAGGATCAGCGTGCCGCCCCAGAGATCGCGGATCTTCCCGACCTTGGCCCAGTCGAGCCTGGGATCGAACTGTTCGGCCGTCCATTTGAAGAGGGACGAGGGATCGTTCACATCCTTCACATGGCCGATGATATTGCCGAAGCCGCGCCGCTTCGTGCCCAGCATTCCGAGCCCCCAGCGCCATTTGGTGGCGAGATCGAGCATGTTTTTCAGCGTGGGCTTGGGGGGGGCGGAGAGGCCGTTCTTCAGATCCTTGTGGCGCTGGCCGAGGATCTGGAGATCGAGCGTGAGCACCAGGGCCGAGCAGCCCGCATCCTTCGCCCGGCCGATGAGGCGGCGCACGTAATCTTCATCGCGCATCACGTAGAGCTGGAACCAGAAGGGCTTTTCGGTGTGTTCCGCCACATCCTCGATCGAACAGATCGACATGGTGGAAAGCGTGAAGGGCACGCCGAATTTCTCCGCCGCCCGCGCCGCCTTGATCTCGCCGTCGGCGGCCTGCATCCCCGTCAGCCCCACCGGCGCCAGCGCCACCGGCATCGCCACATCCTGCCCCGCCATGGCCGTGGCGGTGCTGCGCTCGGAAAGATCCACGGCGACCCGCTGGCGCAGGTGGATCTTGCTGAAATCGCTGACGTTTTCGCGGAAGGTCTGCTCGCTCCAGCTGCCGCTCTCGCAGTAATCGTAGAACATCTTCGGCACGCGGCGGCGGTAGATCTTCTTGAGATCGTCTATATTGGTGATGACGGTCATCGTGCTTCCCTCCTGCCGCCCTGTGGCATCGCTCAGGCCCGGTGCGCGCCCTCGGCGAGCCCGCGCACGAAGGAAAGCACCTCTTCGGGCGCGCGGCCCTCGCCGATGAGCTTCACGATCGCCGAGCCCACCACCGCGCCATCGGCCACGCCCGCGATCGCCTCGGCCGCCTCGGGGCTCTTGATGCCGAAACCCACCACCAGCGGCAGATCCGTCTCTGCCTTGATCCGCGCGACCTCTGGCGCCACCTCCGCCGCGCTCGCCTCCGCCGCGCCGGTGATGCCGGTGATCGAGACGTAATAGACGAAGCCCGAGGTGTTTTGCAGCACCTTGGGCAGGCGCTTGTCATCGGTCGTGGGGGTGGCGAGGCGGATGAAATTCAGCCCCGCCGCCTGGGCGGGGATGCAGAGCTCCTCGTCCTCCTCGGGCGGCAGATCGACGACGATCAGCCCGTCCACCCCCGCCGCCTTCGCCTCCGCAAGGAAGCGATCGACGCCCATCGAATGGATCGGGTTGTAATAGCCCATGAGCACGATCGGGGTCTGCTGATCGCAGGCGCGGAATTCGCGCACCATGTCGAGCACCTTTCGCAAGGTCATCCCCGCCTCGAGCGCGCGCTGGCCGGCAAGCTGGATGGTGGGGCCGTCGGCCATCGGATCGGTGAAGGGGATGCCGAGCTCTATCACGTCCACCCCCGCTTCGGGCAGGCCTTTCACAATCTCCATGGAGGTTTCGCGATCCGGATCGCCGGCCATGATATAGGCCACGAAGGCCTTTCTGCCCTCTTTGCTCAGGCGGGCGAATGTATCGTCGATGCGTGTCATGTGTGCGGCCCTTCTTCCCGTTTCCTGCCGGTTTGCGCGAAAGCGGCGGGAAAATCAATGCCCCGCGCCCGCCCCGGCTTGACGCCCCCCCGCCCCGCGCCCTAGATGCGCGCTGGAAACAACCGGAAAGACAGGCGCCATGGGCTTCAAGATGGGTATCGTCGGCCTGCCGAACGTGGGCAAATCGACGCTTTTCAACGCACTCACCCGCACCGCCGCCGCGCAGGCGGCGAATTTTCCCTTCTGCACCATCGAGCCCAATGTGGGCGAGGTGGCGGTGCCCGATGCGCGGCTCGAGAGGCTGGCCGAAATCGCCGGCTCGAAGCAGACGATCCCCACGCGGATGACCTTCGTCGATATCGCGGGGCTGGTGAAGGGGGCGAGCAAGGGCGAGGGGCTCGGCAACCAGTTCCTCGCCAATATCCGCGAGGTGGACGCCATCGCCCATGTGCTGCGCTGTTTCGAGGATGGCGACGTGACCCATGTGGAGGGGCGGGTCGATCCGGTGGCGGATGCCGAGATCATCACCACCGAGCTGATGCTCGCGGACATGGAATCGATCGAGCGCCGCCTGCAGAACCTCACCCGCAAGCTTCGGGGCGGCGACAAGGAGGCCCAACAGCAGGATCGCCTGCTGCGCGCCGCGCTCGAGGCGCTCGAGGAGGGCCGCCCGGCGCGCACGGTGGCGGTGGCCGAGGAGGACCGGAAGGCCTGGAAGATGCTCCAGCTTCTCACCGCAAAGCCCGTGCTTTACGTGTGCAATGTGGACGAGGCCTCCGCCGCCAGCGGCAATGCCCATTCCGAGGCGGTGGTGAAGATGGCCGCCGAGGAGGGCAATGCCCATGTGGTGATCTCGGCCGCGATCGAGGAGGAGATCGCCCAGCTTCCGCCCGAGGAGGCGGCGCTGTTTCTCGAGGAAATGGGGCTCGAGGAGCCCGGCCTCGATCGCCTGATCCGCGCCGGCTACGCGCTTCTCGGGCTTGAGACCTTCTTCACGATCGGCCCCAAGGAGGCCCGCGCCTGGACGATCCGCAAGGGCACCACCGCCCCCGAGGCGGCGGGCGTGATCCACGGCGATTTCGAGAAGGGCTTCATCCGCGCCGAAACCATCGCCTATGACGATTTCGTGGCCCACGGGGGCGAGCTCGGCGCGAAGGAAGCGGGCAGGATGCGCGTCGAGGGCAAGAGCTACGTGGTGCAGGACGGCGACGTGATGCACTTCCTGCATTCGGGCTGAGAGGGCGCGGGGGGAGAAGAGGAAGGGCGAGTTCCTGCCTGTATTCCG
>JALVEX010000150.1 GCA_027030435.1 Paracoccaceae bacterium | reverse complement strand
GGCCCCGATCTTTCAGGTGGCCGATTACGGGCTGGTGGCCGATCTCTTCGATGCGGTGCCGGAGCTTACGGAGAAGGTCTGAGCCTTTTCACGAAGCCTGCCAGCAGGCTGAAAGCGAAGGCCCGCCGGAAAGAGGCGGGCCTTTCTCATGGGGCAGCCGTTTTCAGGACAGATCCCTCAGCACTTCGCCAAGCGCCTCTGCCGCCTCGAAATGCGCCCTCGCGCCCAAGGTTTCGCGCGCGGCGAGCTCTTCGAGCGGCGAGAAGACGAGGCCTGCCGCTTCCAGATCGCCGGCAGGGGGATCGGAGATCACCTCGACAACGGCGGTGGCATGGGGGCGCACCTCCTCGATCATGTCCCGGTCCACGAACAGTGGATCCCTGCCGAGCCCCTCCAGATCTTCCGCCTCGTCTGGGGCGTGGGCAGCGAACCAGAGCAGGACAGTCTTGCCCTCCATGCGGCCGAGCAGCCGCCGCATCCGGCCAACCCAGGCCTCCTTCAGCTCGTCACGGATCAGCGAAAAGCGCTCCGGCGATATCGCCTGAAGTTCGCTCAGCAGATGCCTGGTAAAGGCGAAATCCGTGAAATCCACCTCGCGGAAGATCGTTTTCATGAGCCTGGAAGCGCAGACAAAACGATCGTTTCGGCGCGGATGCACGGAATAGAAGCGGTTTGACATGTTCTGCGCGCCCATCACCTGCACCACAGTGATCCGCGCGCCCTTGCAGGCTTCCATGACCTCCGTTTCATGGGCAAACACATCCACGCCGGCATTGGGGTAGCCGAAGTTGACGCATGTGATGCCCGTCATCTCCTCCACCAGCGCCGGGAACGGCTTTTCGATGAATTTGCCGTAGGTTTCCGTCCCGCCGATGAAGGCGGCATAATCGCCATCGAGCTTGCGGCGCGGGCCGCGAAACAGCAGTTTCGATTTGCCGTATCTGCACGGATAGTAATCAAGGGCCCCCTCGCCCAGGTTCTCATAGGCCATATCACCCACCTCTCTTTTGATTCACCCAAGTGCAGATTCGGCCAATCCTCTTTCCAAATCGCTAATGATGGAATTTGCTGTAAATTTTCGTGGGCTGACCCCCTTGGCCTTGCCGGAGCCGCGCCGTAGTGTGGCGCCATGACGAGAGAGGGCATGGCGATGGATATTCGGAAGGTCGGAATTGTCGGGGCCGGGCAGATGGGCAACGGGATCGCCCATGTATTTGCACTGGCGGGCTATGATGTGGTGCTGAACGACATCTCGCAGGAGAGCCTCGATAAGGCCATGGCCCTGATCGCCCGCAACATGGAGCGCCAGGTCAGCCGCGAGAAGATCACCGCCGGGGAGCGGGATGCCGCGCTTGCCCGGATCCGGCCCTCGCTCGATATTGCCGAGGCCGCGAAAACGGATCTCGTGATCGAGGCGGCGACGGAAAACGAGGCCGTGAAGAACAAGATCTTCGAACAGCTCCAGCCCCATCTTCTGGAGCACACGATCCTCACATCGAACACCTCTTCGATCTCGATCACCCGCCTTGCCTCGCGCACCGACAGGCCGGAAAAATTCATGGGATTTCATTTCATGAATCCGGTGCCGGTGATGCAGCTCGTGGAACTGATCCGGGGGATCGCCACCAGCGAGGAAACCTATGAAACCTGCAAGCAGGTGGTGAAGCGCCTTGGCAAGACGGCCGCCATGGCAGAGGATTTCCCGGGCTTCATCGTCAATCGGATCCTGATGCCGATGATCAACGAGGCGGTGTATGCGCTCTATGAGGGTGTTGGCTCGGTCCAGTCGATCGATACGTCCCTGAAGCTCGGGGCCAACCATCCGATGGGGCCGCTCGAGCTTGCCGATTTCATCGGGCTCGATACATGCCTCGCGATCATGAACGTGCTGCATGACGGGCTCGCCGATACCAAGTATCGCCCCTGCCCGTTGCTCACGAAATACGTGGAAGCGGGCTGGCTGGGCCGCAAGACGAAGCGCGGCTTCTATGATTACCGGGGTGAAGAGCCTGTCCCGACGCGCTGAGCGCGATTTCGCAGGTTCATGTGCATTTCCGGGCTGGCGGCCTTTGGGAGGGGCTTCAGCGGGGATCAAGCGCGAGGGTGGTTTCCCGCAGCCAGGCCATCAGGCCGCGTGGATTGTCTGCCCATTTCCGGATCTCTTCGGGCGGAATGGGCGGGCCGATCACCGGCGCCTGCGGCTTGTTCAGCGCCTTTGCCGCCTCATGCAGAAGAAGCCCCTGGCGCAGCGTAGCGGCGATCAGATTGGCGATCAGATAAAGGCGGGTATTCTGCCCCGGAAAGAAGATCGGCAGGACGGTGGCCCCCGATTTCAGCAGCATCTTGGCGGTGAAGGGGTTCCAGTCCGCCTCTATGGCAGGGCCGAAGAACGTCTTGGAATGCGCCACCTGGCCGGATGGAAAGAGGATGATGACGCCGCCATCCTTCAGATGCGCCATTGCCTGCTTGCGCATTTCCAGATTCTGGCGAACGGAATTTTCCTCATGCGGGAAGGCCACGGGCAGCATGAACTCCTCGATCTCGCGAATGCCCGTAAGCAGATTGCGGGTGAGGATCTTGTAATCGGTGCGCACCGTGCCGATCAGCTTGGCCATCACCATGCCATCCACCATGCCATGCGGGTGATTGGCCACCACCACCAGGGGCCCTTCCTTCGGGATGAGGGCGATCTGTTCGGGAGGGGTCGTTACGTCGATCCCCATGATGTCGAGCGCCTGATCGAAGAAGGCCTGCCCCACAGGCACCCCGCGCGCTTCGAACCTGCGGATCAGGCGCAGAAGGGTCAACTTCCCCGTCATCCATTCGATGGCGCGGATCGTGTTGCTCTTCAGGGGGTTGGTGAATGTATTGGCGTAGGAGAGCTTGCGGGCTTCGTAAGGTGCATCGATGGGCGCGGCGTCCGGATCGCCCTGATGATCCTCATCTTTCGTCACGATGCGCTTCCCGTTGGTTCCCAGAATTCTGGTTCAGTATCCTTCGCCGAACCGGTCGGCAACCAGTTTCTCAAGCGCCTCGCACAGCGCCTCGGCCTCCGGTCCGCTGGCCTTTATCTCTATAGATGTTCCCCGGGAGGCCGCCAACATCAAAAGCCCCATGATGGAATCCCCGGTTGTCGTAAGCCCGTCTTTCGTAACCTCGACCGTCGCATCGAACTGCTCCACGACCTCCACGAAGCGCGCGGAGGCCCGGGCATGAAGCCCTTTTTCATTGATGATTTCCAGGGTTTTGCAAATGGCCATCGTGGCGCTATCCTGTTCGCTTGTTGATGCAGTCGATATACTTGCGGCCCGCATCAAGCGCCCGGTTCGCCGCTTCGTCCATCGGCATCTCGCGGGATTTTGCCAGCTTGATCAGCATCGGAAGATTTGCGCCGTGAAGAAAGCGGCGGTTCTTTCCGGGGCAGGCCTCGAAGGAAAGATTGCAGGGAGAGCCGCCGAACATGTCGGTCACCACCACAACGCCCTCGCCCTCATCGACTGCCTCTGCGGCGGCGCGGATCTCGGCTTCCTTGTCTGCGCGGTCGTAGTCGTCCTCGATCGCCACGGTGCGCACGCCCTCGAGCTTGCCGACTACGTGCTCGACAGCGGCCAGATATTCCCTGGCCAATCCACCATGCGCGACGATCACAATGCCGATCACGCCTGCCTACCCCTTTCTTGCGCCGTCGGCCGCCTGTGCGCGCCGCTCCAGCTCTCTGTGCCTAATTGACACCTGCCAGCCTTCCTCTGCAAGCGTATTCGCCAGCTTCTCAGCAAGCGCGACGGATCTGTGTTGCCCGCCGGTGCAGCCGAAACCAATGGAAAGATGCGCTTTTCCTTCTTCCGTGTATGCGGGCAGGAGCAGGCGCACGAGATCGCTGACACGCGCGAAGAAGGGTTCGAAGCGCGGATCGCTTTCCATGTAAGCCGCTACGGCTTCATCACGCCCATCAAGGTCGCGCAGGCCTTTCTCCCAATAGGGATTTTTAAGAAACCGAACGTCAAACACCATGTCTATGCCGCGCGGAAGGCCCCTTTTGTATGAAAACGAATGTATCGAGAGCGCAAGGCTCTGTGAGGAACTCGGCTGGAATCGGCGCTGAAGTTCGGCGCGAAGATCATGAGGGGTCATCTCGGAGGTATCGAGAAGGTGCTCGGCGCGCACGCGGATCGGCACCAGAAGATCCAGCTCGCGGGCAATTCCATCGGCCGGTGTTTCCGCCGGGGCAAGGGGATGGCGGCGGCGGGTTTCGCTATAGCGCCTGAGCAGCACATCGGGATGTGCGTCGAGATAGAGAAGCTCCATGCTCACCCGCGGATCGGTGGCGAGGCGTTCGATCACGCCGATCAGGGCTGTTGTGCTGAAATCACGATTGCGCACGTCAATTCCGAGCGCGAGCGGACGTTCGAGCGGGGGGCCCTCGAGCAGGCGCGGCAGGAGGCTGAGCGGCAGATTGTCGATGGTTTCGAAGCCGATGTCTTCGAGCACGTTGATGGCCGTCGAACGCCCCGCGCCCGAAGGGCCGGTTACGAGGAGCACCCGGTGAGCGCCGTTTCCTGCGTTTGCCGGCATGTCTTTTCTTTTCCCGTTCATTTTTTCCGCCCCCCTTTCAGGTATTGTATCAAAGCGGCGGGAAAAGCGGGGCTCTCCACCTTGTGAAGGAGCGGGAGGCAAAGGCCGAGGATTTCGGTTTCCTTCCGGGGCGGCAGGCGTCCGGCTTCCAGATGGGCGAGATCCACGACAAGGCGGACAGGCGCCTCGCTGACCGTATCGGCGCCAAGCAGCCCGAGCCCCCGGGCTTCTATCATCCCCCGGATACGCTGCGGCGCCTTGGCGATAAGCCTTGTTCCGCTTCGTATCAGACGGGTTCTGTCATCTGCCACCAATTCGCCGCCAAGGGCCATCATCTGAAGCGCGAGCGAGGATTTGCCACTTCCCGAGGGGCCGCGTATCAGCACGGCTCGGCCGCTGAAAGCCACGCAGCTTGCATGAACGATACATTCATTGCCATCGGGGGCGGCATCCCCGGCGAAGGTATCCGAATGATGGCTGCACATGGCGGACCGGCTCACACCGGCAGGCCGACGACAAACCGCGCCCCGAGGGGATCGGAGGAGATATCGGCCTCCGTCGGGCGGATGTTTTCGGCCCAGATCACGCCGCCATGAGCCTCCACGATCTGCTTGGAAATCGCCAGTCCGAGGCCGGAATTGTTGCCGAACTGTCCGGCCGGGCGCTCTGAATAGAAGCGGTTGAATATCTTGTGGAGCGCCTGATCGGGAATGCCCGGCCCGGTATCCTCGACCACCACAAGCACCCTGTTTTCCCGCTTCCGGGCCCACAGGCGGATCGCATCCCCTTCTTCGCAAAAGGAGATCGCATTGGTGATGAGATTGACGAAAACCTGCGCAAGCCTCGCCTCGAGCCCCTGGATGATGACGGGCTTTCGGGGAAGATCCGTAATGAAATCGACTCCCTTGCGGGAGGCCTCCTCGCCAAGGTAGCTGGAGATATTTTCCAGCAGCTTGACAAGATCGAAGCTTTCCTCCTCTTCCTTGACGAGTTCGCTGTCGAGGCGGGAGGCGTTGGAAATGTCGCTCACGAGGCGATCGAGGCGGCGCACGTCATGATCGATGACATCAAGGAGCTTCTGGCGCTGCTCCTCCTTCTTCGCGACCCGCAGCGTGCCCACGGCAGAGCGCAGGCTTGCGAGCGGATTCTTGATCTCGTGGGCCACATCCGCCGCGAATTGTTCGTTCGCATCGATACGATCGTAAAGGGCGGTGACCATGCCTCTGAGCGCTCCCGAGAGGCGGCCGATCTCATCGGGCCTTGCGGTAAGATCGGGGATGCGGACGCGCCCCGGATTCATCTTGCGCGCCTTTCTGTCCCGGCCGAGCTCGGCAGCGGCGGCGAGATCCGAAAGCGGGTTGGCGATGGTGCTCGCAAGCAGCAGGCTGAGGCCGATGGAAACGAGAATCGCGATCACGAACATCTGAAGCACCTGTTCACGCTCACGGCGCACCAGTGCATCAAGCTCGCCGGCAGCGCTTGTCACCCCCACGACGGCCACGGGCGCGCCATTGCGCTTGATCGGGATGGCCACCGAGAAGATCGAGCGATCGAAATCATCGACTGTTGTCTTGATCTGCGCCTCGCCCTTGAGCGCGGAAGGGACAAGGAGGCGTGAAGCCTCTTCAGGATTCAGCTTGGGTTTTTCGTTCGATGCGCTCGAGAGCGTGCCGGAAAGCCCTTCCCAGATCTTGTTGAGAAAATCCGTGATGAGGGTGCTGCGTTCATCCTTTCGCAGGCCGCGTACGGGTGCGCTCTCGGGCCTTGCGTGACCGACGCTCGAGGCCACGAGGCGACCGTCGGGATCATAGACGAAAGTTTCCACGCCGGGCGGCAGATGGATCTTTTCGAGCGCCGCTTCAACGTCAACACCGCTGGCCGAGATGCTGGTCAGGCGTCCCCCGGTGGCGGGGCGGTTGTCGAGATGCGCTTCGAGCACGTCTGCGATCAGCTGCGCTTCCCTCACAAGCCCGCGTTCGCGCTGGAAGACGAGGCTGTCGCGGAACGGATTGAGATAGAGCACACCGGCCACGAGGATGATGAGGCCGAGGAGATTGAAGGTGATGATCTTGCGCGCAAGGGGCGAGCGGTTGAGCGATATGACGCTGCGCCGCTTCCGGCGCGCGCGCAATTCCTTCTCGACAGAGCCTTCAGGCCCCGTCCAGTCCTCGCCCAGAACGATGTTGGCGCTTTCCGCGCCTTTCGTATCGCGCAACGCTTTGCCCCTGGCGATGATTATTCCTCGTTATATCTGTAGCCGATGCCATAGAGCGTTTCGATGGCGGAGAAATTCTCGTCCACCGAGCGCATCTTCTTGCGCAGGCGCTTGATATGGCTGTCGATGGTGCGATCGTCCACATAGACCTGATCGTCATAGGCCACGTCCATCAGCTGATCGCGGCTCTTGACGAAGCCGGGGCGCTGGGCGAGGGCCTTCAGCAGCAGGAATTCGGTAACCGTGAGCGAGACTTCCTTGCCTTTCCAGGTCACGGAATGACGAAGGGGATCCATGCGCAGATTGCCCCGCTCGATCACCTTGTCCTGCTCGGTCTCGCCCACATCCTTGCCCGCGATGGCATCCTGGCGGCGCAGAAGCGCGCGGATGCGCTCCACCAGAAGGCGCTGGGAGAAGGGCTTTTTCACATAGTCGTCCGCGCCCATGCGAAGGCCGAGAACCTCGTCGATCTCGTCATCCTTCGAAGTGAGGAAGATCACCGGGATCTGCGATTTCTGGCGCAGGCGCTGCAGGAGATCCATGCCGTCCATGCGGGGCATCTTTATGTCGAGCACCGCCATGTCGGGCATCTTCTTGTTGAAGGCGTCAAGGGCCGTCTGTCCGTCATTGTAGGTGACGACGTCGAAGCCTTCGGCTTCGAGCGTCATGGCCACGGAAGTCAGAATGTTGCGGTCATCGTCCACCAGTGCGATCGTCGCCATTGTGGAATTCCTTGTGCTGCTCTCGATTGTTCTGCTTTTTGCGCATTCTTTTTAAGAACGACGCACAAAGCAAGGTGAAACCACGATTCGCCCCCAATTCTGCTGTGCAATTGTGGCAAAAAAACGCGAGATTCGGGGCGCGGTGGCCATATTGTTTCAATATCGTGAATAATATTTCCGATGATTACGCTAACAGCCCACATGCGCCCGGTTTCCATTTTCTTCCCACGTGTTAAGTGAGGACATCGGCCATTCCTGCGGGCGCGAGGATTGCCGCCAGACCTCATCAAGGACGAAAAATCGGGAGCGAAATGATGGTTACCGGACGGGTGAACCCTTCCTTCACGCTTGAAGATCAGGGCATGACGGGCCTTGGCAATGTGCATTACAATCTGATGGAGCCCGATCTGATCGAGCATGCCATCAAGCGGGGTGAAGGGCGCCTTGGCAAGGGGGGCACTGTGCTCGTCGAAACCGGCGAGTTCACCGGCCGCTCGCCGAAAGACAAGTTCATCGTGCGCACGCCTTCCGTTGAAAACGATATCTGGTGGGAAAACAATGCCCCCATGGATCCCGAGGCCTTCGATCGCCTCGAGGCCGACATGCTCGACTACATGCACGGCAAGGATTTTTTCGTGGCTGATCTTTTCGGCGGCGCCGATCCCGAAAATCGCCTCAATGTGCGTGTGATCACCGAGCTTGCCTGGCACAATCTCTTCGCCCGCACCATGCTGCGCCGCCCCGAGCGCGAAGAGCTCCAGGATTTCATTGCCGAGTTCACCATCATCGATGCCCCCGGCTTCAAGGCCGATCCCGGCCGCCACGGATGCCGCAGTGAAACGGTGATCGCGCTCAATTTCGACAAGAAGAAGATCCTGATCGGCAATACCGCCTATGCCGGCGAGATCAAGAAATCGGTGTTCACGCTGCTGAACTACATCCTGCCCGGCAAGGGCATCATGGCCATGCACTGCTCGGCCAATCACGCCCCCGGAAATCCCGACGACGCGGCCGTGTTCTTCGGCCTTTCCGGCACCGGCAAGACGACCCTCTCGGCCGATCCCTCGCGGGTGCTGATCGGGGACGACGAACACGGATGGTCTGACAACGGCATCTTCAATTTCGAGGGCGGCTGCTACGCGAAAACCATCAATCTCTCGCCCGAGGCCGAGCCCGAGATCTACGCCACCACCGAGAAATTCGGCACCATCATCGAAAACATGGTGTATGACGAGGAAACCCGCGCGCTCGATTTCGCGGATGACAGCCTCACCGCCAACATGCGCTGCGCCTATCCGCTGCACTATATCTCGAACGCATCCGAAAGCTCGATGGCCGGGCACCCGAAGAACATCATCATGCTCACCTGCGATGCCTTCGGCGTGCTGCCCCCCATCGCGCGGCTGACGCCTGCGCAGGCCATGTATCACTTCCTGTCAGGCTTCACCTCCAAGGTGGCCGGTACCGAGCGCGGGGTAACGGAGCCCGAGCCCACGTTTTCCACGTGTTTCGGCGCCCCCTTCATGCCCCGCCGCCCCGAGGAATACGGCAGGCTTCTGCGCAAGAAGATCGGCGCCCACGGCGCCACATGCTGGCTCGTCAATACCGGCTGGACGGGCGGCGCCTACGGCGCCGGCAAGCGCATGCCGATCCGGGCCACGCGCGCGCTCCTGGCCGCGGCGCTCGATGGTTCGCTGAATGATGCGGAATTCCGGCGCGATCCCAATTTCGGCTTCGATGTGCCGGTAAGCGTGCCTGGTGTGGATGATGCGCTTCTCGATCCGCGCGGTACATGGGCCGATCCCGCGGCCTACGATGTGCAGGCGCAGAAACTGGTTCAGATGTTCATCGACAATTTCGCGCAATACATGCCTTACATCGATGAGGATGTGAAAGCTGCCGCCATCGGCTGAGGTGACCAGATCTTGAGAAAACGCCCTGCTTTATTGTTAAGCAGGGCGTTTTTCTATTGCGGCCGGGCATTTTTCAAACGGATTTGCCGCGTCATATTACTGCGTTGATTGGCCTCCGTTCGTATTTTAATTGCGCTGCACCTGCAAAATGGCTATGGCCATGCAAAAGCAGAAATGGATGCAGAACATGCCCGAAACGCCTCTCCTTCCCGATCTTCTTGCCGCCACGAAAGAGAGCCTTGCACCTCTTGAGGCCCTGCTCGAGAAGGCGCGCGAAAACATCGCTGCGCTGGTGGCCGATGAAGGCCGCATTGATCCCGCGGCCTTCGAGGCCAACCAGCACGCCGCCCATGCGCTTTCGTGGCTGGCGACATATGTGGAAGCGCTGGCTCAGATGCAGGGCTGGGCCGAGCGGCTTGCGGGGGAGGGGAAGTTCGGCGAGATCGAGCAGCTGATCCACCAGATCGCATTCGGCGAGTATCTGGCTCAGATCCGCGGCGGCATCCCCATGAGCCAGGGCGAGATGGCGCGCCTTGCCGATCTCGGGCTCGAGGAGGCCGCGCTCGCTGCGCCTGCCATCGAAACCCTCACCACCAGCGCCAACACCCCCGCCGCGCGGGCACGCCTCGCGGCCCTCATGCGCGAGCAGGCTGCCAACCCCACCTTCGGCGCCACGGGCCTTGATGACGAACTCGAGATGATCCGCGCGCAATTTCGCCGCTACGCCGATGAGCGTGTGATCCCTCACGCCCATGAATGGCACCTGAAGGATGAACTGATCCCGATGGAGATCATTGCGGAGCTGGCCGAAATGGGTGTTTTCGGCCTCACCATCCCGGAGGAATACGGCGGCTTCGGGCTTTCCAAGGCCTCGATGGTGGTTGTCTCGGAGGAGCTTTCGCGCGGTTATATCGGCGTGGGCAGCCTCGGCACCCGCTCCGAAATCGCTGCCGAACTGATCCTTGGCGGTGGCACGGCGGAACAGAAGAAAAAATGGCTGCCGCGCATCGCCAGCGCCGAAATCCTGCCCACGGCGGTTTTCACCGAGCCCAACACCGGCTCGGATCTCGGCGCCCTGCGCACCCGCGCCGAGCGGGAAGGCGATGAATACCGTATCACCGGCAACAAGACCTGGATCACCCATGCCGCCCGCGCCGGGCTGATGACGCTCCTTGCCCGCACCGATCCCGAAACAGCCGATTACCGCGGGCTCTCGATGTTTCTCGCCGAAAAAACGCCCGGCACCGATGAAGATCCCTTCCCCGATCCCGGCATCACCGGCGGCGAGATCGAAGTGCTCGGCTATCGCGGCATGAAGGAATACGAACTTGCCTTCGATGGCTTTCCCGTGCCGGCCGAAAACCTGCTCGGCGGCGAAGAGGGGCGGGGCTTCAAGCAGTTGATGCAGACCTTCGAAAGCGCCCGCATCCAGACGGCCGCGCGCGCCATCGGCGTGGCCCAGTCTGCGCTTGAAGCAGGGATGCGCTACGGCGAGGAGCGCAGGCAGTTCGGCAAGGCGCTGATCGAATTTCCCCGCGTCTCCGACAAGCTAGCCATGATGGCGGTGGAAATCATGGTGGCGCGCCAGCTCACCTATTTCTCCGCCTGGCAGAAGGATCACGGCAAACGCTGCGATCTCGAAGCCGGCATGGCCAAGCTCCTTGGCGCGCGCGTCGCCTGGGCTGCGGCCGACAATGCGCTGCAGATCCATGGAGGCAATGGCTTTGCGCTGGAATATCCCATCAGCCGCATCCTGTGCGATGCCCGGATCCTCAACATCTTCGAGGGTGCGGCGGAAATCCAGGCCACGGTGATCGCGCGCCGCCTTCTGGCATGAAGCCGCCTATTCGATCGCGGATCTGACGATCGTTTCAAGCAGTTTCTCGACCTGCTGCATTTCCCCTTCGGGCATTTTCGGATAGCCCACGACAACCTGATCGGATCCATGCTCCTGCATCACGAAGATACGGTAGGGGCAGTGCACGAGGTTGAGGGGATCGGCTTCCATCACCTCGCGCGAAACTTTTGCCGAGCAGAAGTTGTAGATATCCGCGTGGTCGAAGATGATCTTGTCGCTGCCCACATCCTTTCGGGTGCGCTCGAGCATGTCGCCCACATGATTGATATGCTCGATCTTCAGCCCCTGCTCGACAATGGCACTTTCGATGGAAAAGATGGTATCCTCGAAATCGTCCGGTGAAATGTAGGTTACCGCTGCGGTGTCGGCCATGGCGATGGGTGCGGCGAGAAAAAGCGATCCGATCGCCGCAAGATGATACGGAAATCTCATGCAAACTCCCTGGATTGCTGTTTTGTCCTGTTCGTCGTTCCAGTCTGGGGGGCGCGATCCTCGTTGTCAAACCCGGAGCGGCGGCTGCGACAATCCACGGCATAAGGCTCGAAGCGGTCATGAACACGGGCCATGAACATTCTCGTGAGCAAGGTTGCTTTGGCTTTGACCACAAGCCCTCGTAAGGCATGATGCGCTTGAGCGAAGTGGAGAGCGATTGCATGACAAGAAGGCAGATTGGTGGATTGCGCTGGGCGGATGTCACACCGAAGGCGCTGTATCTAGATCGGCGCCGGATCATGGCCGGCATGGCAGGACTGGCGGCAGCAGGGCTCGCATCCGGCCCGATGCGCGCCATTGCCGGGATAGCGACGATCCCGAGCCCCTATTCCACCGACGAAAAGCCCAATCCGAAAGAGGATATAGAGAACTACAACAATTTCTACGAGTTCGGCACGGGCAAGAGGGATCCGGCGAAATATGGCGGCCGGCTCACCACGCACCCCTGGAGCGTGAAGATCGATGGTCTGGTGGAAAGGCCGGGCGAATATGATCTCGACGATCTTCTGAAGGGCATGCAGATGGAAGAGCGCATCTACCGGCTGCGGTGCGTGGAGGCGTGGTCGATGGTGGTGCCCTGGGCCGGTTTCGAGCTTCGCCGGCTGCTGGAGCGCGTCGGGGTGCGGAATGGCGCGAAATATGTGGCCTTCGAAACGCTTCTGCGGCCTTCGGAAATGCCCGGCCAGAAAACCGGCTATCTGGACTGGCCCTATCGCGAGGGCCTGCGCCTCGATGAGGCCATGCATCCGCTGACGATTCTGGCCACGGGCATATACGGTGAGCCGCTTGCGCCACAATGCGGGGCGCCGATCCGCCTTGTGGTGCCCTGGAAATACGGCTTCAAATCGATCAAGTCCATCGTTCGCATCACCTTGACGGACAAACAGCCCGAAACCACCTGGAACAAGATCGGCCCGGACGAATACGGCTTCTATGCCAATGTGAACCCGGAGGTGGATCATCCACGCTGGTCACAAGCCACAGAGCGGCGGATCGGCGATGGCTTCTTCGCTCGTCGCCGTCCGACCCTGCCCTTCAACGGATATGCCGAGGATGTGGCGCATCTCTACAAGGGCATGGATCTGAAGAAATTCTTCTGAGAAGCCGGATGAGCGCGTTCGTCAACAAGCATCTTCGTGCCATACCCA
>JALVEX010000149.1 GCA_027030435.1 Paracoccaceae bacterium | reverse complement strand
GACCTGCCCGATCTGCGCAAAGGAGAGCGATCCGAAATACCGCCCCTTCTGCTCGAAGCGCTGCGCCGATATCGATCTCGGGCGCTGGATGAGCGGCAGATATGCCATCCCCACCAATGAAGCCCCGCCCGATGCGGGGCCGGGGGATGGGGGAGCGGAGGGCCCCGATCAGCCCCCCCGCCGCCCCAACTGATTTTTTCGCGATTCCCCTCTGGACAGCCGCGCGGAGCAAGACTAGAAAGCCGCCACCCGAACGCCGAGGCGTTCACCCGTGCCCGGGTAGCTCAGGGGTAGAGCAGTGGACTGAAAATCCTCGTGTCGGTGGTTCAAATCCGCCCCCGGGCACCATTTTTCTCTCGCAAGAAAAGAAATGATCGCGCCTGCAAGCCGCGTGGTTGCAGGCCGCATGGTCGCCCGCGCTCGGCAGGCGGGCAACCGTGGCTTCAGCGCGTGAACTTCTTGTACTTGATCCGCTTGGGCTCAAGCGCGTCGGGGCCAAGGCGGCGCTTCTTGTCTTCCTCGTAATCGGCGAAATTGCCCTCGAACCATTCCACATGCGCATCGCCTTCGAAGGCCAGCATGTGGGTGCAGACGCGATCGAGGAAGAAGCGGTCGTGGGAGATGACCACGGCGCAGCCGGCGAAATCCAGAAGCGCGTCCTCAAGCGCGCGCAGCGTTTCCACGTCAAGATCGTTGGTGGGCTCGTCCAGGAGCAGCACGTTGCCGCCCGATTTCAGGAGCTTCGCCAGATGCACGCGGTTGCGCTCGCCGCCCGAAAGCAGGCCCACCTTCTTCTGCTGATCGCCGCCCTTGAAATTGAAGGCCGAGCAATAGGCGCGCGAATTCATCTGCGCATCGCCAAGCTCGATGATCTCGGCGCCGCCGGAAATCTCTTCCCAGACGGTCTTTTCGGGATCGAGCGCATCGCGCGACTGATCCACATAGGCAAGCTCCACCGTATCGCCGTATTCGATGCTGCCGCCGTCAGGCTCGACCTGGCCCGTCAGCATGCGGAAGAGGGTGGTTTTGCCGGCGCCGTTGGGGCCGATCACGCCCACGATTCCGCCCGGCGGCAGGCTGAAGGAAAGATCCTCGATCAGGAGCTTCTCGCCCATCGCCTTCTTCAGCCCATCGACCTCGATCACCTTGTTGCCAAGGCGGGGCCCACGCGGGATGATGATCTGGGCGCGCGAGAGCTTTTCGCGCTCGGACTGGTTGGCCAGTTCGTCAAAGGCCTTGATCCGCGCCTTCTGCTTGGCCTGGCGCGCCTTCGTGCCCTGACGGATCCATTCAAGCTCGCGCTCGATGGTGCGCTTCCTTGCCTTGTCCTCGCGCGCTTCCTGCTCGAGCCGCTTTGCCTTCTGCTCGAGCCAGCTTGAATAATTGCCCTCGTAGGGGATGCCGCGGCCGCGATCGAGTTCCAGGATCCAGCCGGTGATGCTGTCGAGGAAGTAGCGATCATGGGTGACGATCAGGATCGTGCCCTTGTAATCGATCAGGTGCTGCTGCAGCCAGGCGATGGTTTCGGCATCGAGGTGGTTGGTGGGCTCGTCCAGAAGCAGCATGTCGGGCGCTTCCAGCAGGAGCTTGCACAGCGCCACCCGGCGCAGCTCGCCGCCCGAAAGCTGATCGGGCATGGCATCATCGGGCGGGCAGCGCAGGGCCTCCATCGCCACATCCACCTGGGCATCGAGATCCCAGAGGTTCTGGCTGTCGATCTCGTCCTGCAGGCGGGCCATTTCCTCGGCGGTTTCCTCCGAGTAGTTCATGGCAAGCTCGTTGTAGCGATCGAGGATTTTCTTCTTGTGCCTCACCCCCTCCATGACGTTGCCGCGCACGTTCAGATCCGGGTCAAGCTGGGGCTCCTGGGGCAGGTAGCCCACCTTGATCCCCTCGGCCGCCCAGGCCTCGCCGGTGAAATCCTTGTCGATCCCGGCCATGATGCGCAGGAGCGTGGATTTCCCCGCGCCATTCACCCCCACCACGCCGATCTTCACGCCGGGCAGGAAGGAAAGGCGAATGTTTTCAAAGCATTTCTTGCCGCCGGGGTATGTCTTGGATACCCCGTCCATGTGATAGACGTATTGATAGCTGGCCATGTTCGCTCTCCGGGATTCTCTGGCGGAGTGTTAACCGAGGCGGGCGCAGGCCGCAATCATTCTCGGCTGGAGGGGGCGGGCAGGGTGAAGGTTTCGAGATGTTCGTGGAAGAGGGATGAGATTTCATGCGGTTCCATGGTTTCGGCAGGTAAGGCCATTGTGCTCCTGAACATAATATCAATCAGCAATTTTCTTTCTTCATGTGCTATTCCACGACATCCATGTCTGTTCAGAAATGCCGACCATGCGAAACGCACCTTGTTTTTGAAGATACTCGGGTCTCCCCGCGATGCATCTACAAATCCCAGGGCTTTTGCCAAAGTGATGAAATTGTTATTGTTCTTGAAGAAGTTCGGATCCTCGAGTAGTTTCCGGTAAAGATCACCGTGGTAGTATTTAAGCAGGGCTGCTCCAATCATTACGAGAAGAAAGCCTTCGCGGCCCCTGATAATTTCTTCACTGTGCATGCTGAACAATGCGGCTTGCGATGCCAGCCTTTCGGCATCGCGAAGAGAGGGGAAAATACCCGCACATCTGAGATAATTCTCGTAGTAATCTAGAATCCTTACAGATTCCACCTTATCGGGATAGCGTAATTTAAGATTGGGGATCCCCAGCTCCTCAAAGAGTGCTTCAAGATAGGCCATGGCGATATCTTCACGGCCATTTCCATCTGTGTGGCGTGTGTAGAGTGGCAGGCTCATGTGCAGGTGGATGAATTTGCCCAGATATCTTTCCGCATCCACGTCCTGCCCGTATCGCGCCCTTACGCTGTTTTGCAGCTCCTTCAGGTTCACCCCGAGAACGAAGGTGATGTGATCGATCGAGAAGAAATGCTTGATTACTTCGAGAAGCGCGAGGGCGAAATCCGGGCGGCAGCGATCCAGTTCATCGATGATGATGACGATCTTGCGGGGTGTTCCACCTTCTTCTTTCGGTGATGTCAGCGCCACGAGAGCCTCTCTGAATTCCTTCATGGCTGCGCGGCGGCCATTTTCCTTTTCCCAGTAATCTTCAGTGGCCTCGGCGAATTCCTTCTCGCCAGCCTTCAATGCTGCATCGCCCGCCGCTGTTGTCAGTTCGCTCACCCCCGCCGTTGCGGCGGCCAGCCCTATGCGCGCAAGAGGGGCTGCTATCCTGAATACAGCATTCTTCACGCGGTCGATCAGGCCCTCTTCGGACTCGAATCTCTCGGCAAGCACCCCCGTAAGCGCGATCAGCGGATCATCCAGATAATCATGCTGGAAGGCATCGAAATAGATCACTTCCGCCGACCCATGGTTTTCTGTTTTATGTGCGCCGGCCCAGCATTTGAGGAAGAAGGATTTGCCGCTGCCCCAGCCCCCATCCAGGGCGATGACGAGCGGATCGTCGATCCTTTCGACCAGATCCGAAAGTTTCTTTCCATAGGGTGCGCGGTCAAGCTTGCAGTGCCGTGCAAACCCGTCCTTGCCAATCGCGATTTCCGGTTCCTTGATCTTCAGGCGCATGGGCTGAGGATAGCAGGGAAGGGCATGATGTAAATTGCCCTTAAAAAGGCACAGCCCTTACCACCCCTTCACGCCGCTGCCGTGTGCCGCAATCATTCCTGGCTGGAGGGCCCGGGCAGGGTGAAGGTGCCGCGGTGATCCTGTGGTGCCGGCCCCGCCGGACGGATCCT
>JALVEX010000148.1 GCA_027030435.1 Paracoccaceae bacterium | reverse complement strand
TTCGGGGTGATCCCGGTGACCCTGCCGTGGGAAGACGTGGAAGTGGCGCTGCAGACGGGCGAGCTTGACGCCATCGCCTGGTCGGGCATCACCGAGGATTACACCGTCGGCTGGGCGGATGTGACGAACTATTTCCTCACCAACAACATCTCGGGCGCCTGGATCGGCCATTTCTTCGCCAATCAGGAGCGCTGGAACGAGCTTCCCGATCACCTGAAGGATCTGTTCCGCGCCTGCACCGATGCCTCGCACTACTACCGCCAGTGGTGGTACTGGGGCGGCGAGGCGGCGCTGCGTGTGAATGGCGACAAGATGAAGCTCACCACCATCCCGGCCGAGGAATGGGCCCAGGTGGAGGCCGAGGCGAAGAAATTCTGGGACGAGATCGCCGCCGAATCCGAGACCAAGGCAAAAGTGGTTGCCAAGATCAAGGAATACAACGAAGTGATGGAAAAGGCCGGCCCGCCCTACCGCTACGGCTGAGCCGCGCAGGATCACCCGAAAATCCCGGCCTCCCGCGCGCGCCGTGCGGGGGGCCGGACAACCCGAAGCTGCCAGAAGTGAGAGATGCCGATGCCCCCCAATCCCACATTCGAGGAACTGAAGAAACAGGTCGAGGACGGCAGCGTGGACACGGTGCTCGCGGTGCTGGTGGACATGCAGGGCCGCCTCATGGGCAAGCGCTTCCTCGCGCAGCATTTCATCGAAAGCGCCCATGAGGAAACCCACTGCTGCAATTACCTGCTGGCCACCGATCTCGAGATGGCCACGCCAGATGGCTATGCCTCCACAAGCTGGGAATCGGGCTATGGCGATTACGTGATGAAGCCCGATCTCACCACCATCCGCCCGGTGCCCTGGCTCGAGGGCACGGCGATGGTGCTCTGCGACGTGCTCGATCACCACACCCATGAGGAAATCCCCCACAGCCCGCGCGCGGTGCTCAAGCGCCAGATCGCGCGCCTGGCCGATATGGGCTTCACGGCGCTTGCCGCCACCGAGCTCGAATTCTTCCTGTTCGAGAAAAGCCTCGAGGAAATCCGCGCCTCCGGGTATCGCGATATCGCCCCGATCAGCGCCTATAACGAGGATTACCACATCCTCCAGACCACCAAGGAAGAGCATGTGATGCGCCCGATCCGCAATCACCTCTTCGCCGCCGGCATCCCGGTGGAAAACACCAAGGGCGAGGCCGAGGCGGGCCAGGAGGAGCTCAACATCCGCTACGACGCCCCCCTCAACTGCGCCGATCACCACACCATCGCCAAGCACGCGGTGAAGGAGATCGCCTGGAGCAAGGGCCATGCCGTCACCTTCATGCCAAAATGGGATCACCGCCGGGTCGGGAGCTCGAGCCATGTGCATCAATCGCTTCTGAAGGAGGGGAAGCCGGCGTTTTTCGATCCGATGAAGCCCTGGGGGATGTCGGATCTGATGGAGCACTACCTCGCGGGGCTCATCAAATATGCGCGCGAATACACCTATTTCCTCGCGCCCTACGTCAACAGCTACAAGCGCTTCCAGAAGGGCACCTTCGCCCCCACCGGCACCGCCTGGTCGATCGACAACCGCACCGCGGGCTTCCGCGTCTGCGGCGATGGCACGCCCGCCGTCAGGGTGGAATGCCGGATCGGCGGATCGGATCTCAATCCCTATCTGGCGCTCGCGGCGATGCTGGCCGCCGGCATGGCGGGGATCGAGGAGGAACTGCCCCTCGGCCCGCCCCTTGCGGGCAACGCCTACGAGGCCGAGGAGATCGAACACATCCCCACAAATCTGCGCGACGCGGCGGAGCTTCTGAAAGGCTCGAAAATGCTGCGCCGCGCCCTTGGCGACGATGTGGTGGATCACTATACCCGCGCCGCCACGTGGGAGCTCGAGGAGTTTGACCGCGTGGTGACGGATTACGAACTTGCACGCGGATTCGAAAGGGCCTGACATGACCGAAACCCTGAAATGCATCTCGCCGATTGACGGCTCCATCGTGGCCGAGCGGCCGCTGCTCTCGCCCGAAGAGGCCAGGGCGGCGGTGGAGCGCGGGCGCGCGGCGCAGAAGGAATGGGCCGAGCGCCCGCTCGAGGAGCGCATCGATCTGGTGATGCGGGGCGTCGAGAACGTCGGCAGGATGAATGACGAGATCGTGCCCGAACTGGCCTGGCAGATGGGCCGCCCGGTGCGCTACGGCGGCGAATTCTCGGGCTTTCACGAGCGCGCCGCCTACATGGCATCTATCGCGCGCGAGGCACTGGCGCCGATCGAGGTGGAACAAAGCGATGATTTCAAGCGCTACATCGCCCGCGAGCCCCACGGCCTCGTGCTGGTGATCGCGCCCTGGAACTACCCCTACATGACGGCGATCAACACCGTCGCCCCCGCGCTCATCGCCGGCAACACGGTGATGCTGAAGCACGCCAGCCAGACGCCCCTCGTGGGCGAGCGCATGGCGCAGGCCTTCCATGAGGCCGGCATCCCCGAGGATGTGTTCCAGAACGTCTTTCTCGGCCATGACACCACCTCCGATCTGATCGCAGCGAAATCCTTCGATTTCATCAATTTCACCGGCTCCGTGGGCGGCGGGCGCGCGATCGAGCGCGCGGCGGCGGGCACCTTCACGCCGATCGGGCTCGAGCTTGGCGGCAAGGATCCGGGCTATGTGATGGAGGATGCCAATCTCGAAGCGGCGGTGGAAACGCTGATCGACGGCGCGATGTACAATTCCGGCCAGTGCTGCTGCGGCATCGAGCGCATCTATGTGGCCGAGCCGCTTTACGATGATTTCGTGAAACGCGCGGTGGAGATCGTCAGCGCCTACAAGCTCGGCAATCCGCTCGATCCCGAAACGACCCTCGGCCCCATGGCGCACCGCCGCTTCGCCGCCGAGGTGCGCGATCAGATCGCCGAGGCGATCGAGAAGGGCGCGAAGCCCCTGATCGATCCCGCGCTTTTCCCCGAGGATGACGGCGGCGCCTATCTCATGCCCCAGATCCTCGTGAACGTGGATCACTCCATGCGGGTGATGCGCGATGAAAGCTTCGGCCCCGTCGTCGGCATCATGAAGGTGAAGGACGACGAGGAAGCCATTGAACTGATGAACGATTCCGAATTCGGCCTGACCGCCAGCCTCTGGACCTCCGACATCGAACGCGCCGAAAGGATCGGGCGCAGGCTCGAAACAGGCACCGTCTTCATGAACCGCGCCGATTACCTCGATCCGGGGCTCTGCTGGACCGGCTGCAAGAACACCGGGCGCGGCGGCGGGCTTTCGGTGATCGGCTATCACAATCTCACCCGCCCGAAATCCTACCACCTGAGGAAGATCTGATGGAACTCAAAGGCAACTGGAACTACCCCACGCGCATCCGCTTCGGCGCCGGACGCATCCGCGAAATCGGCGAGGCCTGCGCCGAGGCCGGCATCCGCAAGCCCCTCCTCGTCACCGATCGCGGGCTGGCGGCGCTGCCGATCACCGCGCGCACGCTCGATCTGATGGAGGAGGCCGGCCTCGGCCGCGCGCTCTTTTCGGATGTCGATCCCAACCCGACCGACAGGAACCTCGAAGCCGGCATCCGGGCCTTCAGGGAAGGCGGGCATGACGGCGTGATCGCGTTCGGCGGCGGCTCGGGGCTCGATCTTGCCAAGATGGTGGCCTTCATGCACGGCCAGAGCCGCCCGGTCTGGGATTTCGAGGACGGAAGCCCGCTCTGGCGCGAGGCCGACGAGGACGCCATCGCCCCCATCGTCGCGGTGCCCACCACCGCCGGCACCGGCTC
>JALVEX010000147.1 GCA_027030435.1 Paracoccaceae bacterium | reverse complement strand
GCCTTGGCCGAATATATCGGTGCGCGCAACATCTACTGGACACCGAACACCCCGAATGTGCCGCTCATCGCCTTCGGCATCCTCGTGCCCATCGCGCTGGGGCTCCGGCTCCTGCTTCGCTCGGCGCGCGTCGCCCGGCTGGTTGACGCGCTGCCCCTCTCCTGGCTCGTCGGGGTGCAGTTCTATCGCGCGCTCGGGGTTGTCTTTCTGATGCTCTGGGCGGATGGCTATCTGCCGTGGCAATTTGCATGGCCGGCAGGTATCGGCGATGTGCTGACGGGCGTTCTTGCCCTCTATGTGGCCTGGATGCTGGCGAAAGGCGCGCCCGGCGGCCGGGCCGGGGCCCGTGCCTGGTGCCTGTTCGGCATTGCCGATCTGGTGGTCGCCGTCACCATGGGCGCGCTGACTTCGCCGGGGCTGCTGAACGTCATTTCCACTGATGAGCCCAACATGCTGGTGACGGCATACCCTCTTGTGATGATCCCGACCTTCGCCGTGCCCCTTTCGATCATGCTGCACGGCCTGTGCCTGTGGAAACTGCGGCGGATGGGGCCGGCGGGGCAGGGCGCGGCGGGGCAGGGCGCGCGGATATCCGCCTGATCCTGCAGGCATTTGAGGCCGGCGCCTGGGGCGGGAATGGGATCAGCGCGCCTGCCAGAAACGCTTGCGCCGGTCCTGCCCTCAATTCACCCCTCGAGCGTCACCAGCGCATGGCGCTTCCTGCCGGCGGTGAGCTTCAGTCCCTTTTCGAGCGCCTCGGCATCGAACATCTCACCCGGCTCGCTGACCGGCCGGTCATCTATGCGCGCGCCGCCCCCGGCGATCAGCCGCTTGGCCTCCTTGCCCGAGGGCGCGAGGCCGGAGCGCACGAAAAGCTGCACCGCCGAGATGCCGTCGCCCACATCCTCGGGTGAAAGGGAAAGGGTGGGAAGCTCCTCGCCAAGCCCGCCCTTCTCGAACACCTCGCGCGCCGTCGCTTCCGCGGCCTTCGCCGCTTCCTCGCCATGGGCGAGCGTGGTGATCTCGTTGGCGAGCCGGATCTTGGCCTCGTTGATCTCGCTGCCCTGAAGCGCGCCGAGGCGTTCGCATTCCTCGACCGGGAGCTCGGTGTAGAGCTTCAGGAACCGGCCCACGTCGGCATCCGTGACATTGCGCCAGTATTGCCAGAATTCATAGGGCGAGAGCATCTCCGGGTTGAGCCACACCGCGCCGCCCGCGCTCTTGCCCATCTTCCTGCCGTCCGAGGTGGTGAGGAGGGGCGTGGTGAGGCCGAAGACCTCCTCCCCCTGCATCCGGCGCGTCAGATCGATGCCGTTGACGATATTGCCCCACTGATCCGAGCCCCCCATCTGCAGCCGGCAGCCGTGGCGGCGGTTGAGTTCCATGAAATCATAGGCCTGCAGGATCATGTAGTTGAATTCGAGGAAGGAGAGCGATTGCTCGCGCTCGAGCCTGAGCTTCACGCTGTCGAAGGAAAGCATGCGGTTGACGGAGAAATGCCGGCCCACGTCGCGCAGGAATTCGAGGTAGTTGAGATCGTCGAGCCATTCGGCATTGTTGACCATGAGCGCATCGCCCGCCCCCTCGCCGAAGGTGAGATAGCGGGCGAAGACCTTGCGGATGCCGGCGATGTTTTCCTCGATCCGTTCGGGCGAAAGCAGCGGGCGCTCCTCGGCGCGGTCCGTCGGATCGCCCACCTTGGTGGTGCCCCCGCCCATCAGCACGATCGGCTTGTGGCCGCATTTCTGCAGCCAGCGCAGCATCATGATCTGGATCAGCGAGCCCACGTGCAGGCTGGGCGCGGTGGCGTCAAAGCCGATGTAGCCGGGCACGGTGCCTTCGGAGAGGGCGGAATCCAGCCCCTCGAAATCGGTGCAGTCGGCGATGAAGCCGCGCTCCTGCATCACCTGCATGAATTCTGATTTCGGCTCGAAGCTCATTGGGCGTTTCCCGTTTTCTTGCGTCTCGGGGCCTGATATATCGGGGGGCGCTGGGAAGGGAAAGGCCATGTTGGTTGTGTCATGTTGAAAGAAGGGCCGATCCGGGCGCTCGGCGCGATGTCTGGCACGTCGCTTGACGGGGTCGATGCGGCGCTCCTGGAAACCGATGGCCATGAGATCCTCGCCTTTGGCGAAACCGCCTACCGCCCCTACGGCGGGGATGAGCGCGCGGT
Source organism: Paracoccaceae bacterium (assembly GCA_027030435.1). Classification (GTDB taxonomy): domain Bacteria; phylum Pseudomonadota; class Alphaproteobacteria; order Rhodobacterales; family Rhodobacteraceae; genus WFVA01. Next base: position 1,598 of record JALVEX010000147.1, on the reverse strand, counting down.
GATCCGCGCCGCGCTCGGCCGCTGGCCGGGCGAGCCGGGCGTGGCGGCGGCGGCAGAGGTGGTGGAAACCGCCCATGCGGAGCTTCTGGCGGGGCTTCAGGGGGCGGAGCTGATCGGCTTTCACGGCCAGACCCTCGCCCATGATCCCGCGGGCGGGCGCACCCATCAGGCGGGCGACGGGCGGGTGCTCGCCGAAGTGCTGGGCCTGCCGGTCGTCTGGGATTTTCGCAGCACGGATATGGAGATGGGCGGGCAGGGGGCGCCGCTTGCGCCGTTCTTCCATTTCGCCTGCGCGAAATGGATGGGGGCCGAGGCGCCGCTCGCCTTTCTCAATCTCGGAGGCGTCGGCAATCTCAGCTGGGTTGATCCGCAGAAAAGCGCGCCCGAGGAGGAGGGGGCGCTTCTCGCCTTCGATACGGGGCCCGCGAATGCGCCGATCAACGATCTGATGCAGGCGCGCCTTGGCCGGGAGATGGACGCGGGCGGGGCGCTCGCGGCTATGGGCGCGGTGGATGGGGATGTGCTGGAAGCCTTCTTGGAACATCCCCATTTCTTCAAGGTGCCGCCAAAATCGCTTGATCGCGATGCCTTCGGCGATCTTCAGGCGAAGGTCGCTGGGCTTTCGGACGCCGATGCCGCCGCCACGCTGACGGCAATTGCGGCGGCCTCGGTGGTGAAGGGTATGGAGCATTGCCCCGCGCGCCCCGAGCGGGTTCTGGTGACGGGCGGAGGCAGGCGCAATCCGGTGCTGATGGAGATGCTGGCGGCGGGGCTCGATTGCCCGGTGGCGCCGGTGGAGGACGCGGGGCTTGACGGCGACATGCTGGAGGCGCAGGCCTTCGCCTATCTCGCGGTGCGGGTGATGAAGGGGCTGGCGACCTCGGCCCCCGGCACGACAGGCGTGGCCGCGCCCGTGGGGGGCGGGCGGGTGAGCCGGCCGGGGATGCTGGCGGCGCTGGCGGGGGAAGGGTAGGGGCTGCCTGCCCCTCTTGCCTCTGGAGCGGGAAGACTCTCGCGTGGAATCATCGAATGCACCGTGTCATCGCTCTTTCCCGCCCGGCGGGCACCGCCGGGCAGCGCCCGACCCGCCCCACAGGGCGGGCGCTATCGAGCGCCCACCCTCGGGCCGGGCGCCGCCCTCTTCACAGGATCATGAGTCCTGCGACGGTTCCGCCTGTTCTCATCTCGTTCTGGCGGGCAATTCACCCCGGGAGTATTTCCCCCAGGATGAAGGAGCGCGCGCGATCAGCCTTCGCGGGGGATGTCGAAGCCCTCGGGGGCGAGTTCGAAGCCCTCGAAGCTAAAGCCGGGGGAGACGGTGCAGCTCACCAGCGTATAATCGCCGGTGCTTTCGGCCATCTGCCAGTGATGGGCCGGCACGACGATCTGGGGAGACTGGCCGGCGAGGGGATCGGGGCCGAGGATATGGGCGCGCGCCGGGCCTCTGGTCGTTTCGCTCATGCAGAGGCGCAGGGTCGCGCCGGCGTGGAAATGCCAGATCTCGGTGGCGTCCACCCTGTGCCAGCGGCTTTTCTCGCCCGCTTTCAGAAGGAAGAGGATCGCGGTGCCGGCGGGGCGGGCGCCTTCCGGGGCGTCGG
>JALVEX010000146.1 GCA_027030435.1 Paracoccaceae bacterium | reverse complement strand
GAGCGCATCACGGTGATGGACGCGGGCCGGATCCTCGCCGAGGGCAGCCCCGATGAGATCCGCGCCAACCGCGAGGTGCAGGCGGCCTATCTGGGGGGATGATGCTGAAGGTTGATGCCATAGACGCCGCCTACGGCCGGGTGCAGGTGCTGCGGGGCCTCTCGCTCGAGGCGCGCGCGGGCGAGATCCATTGCCTCTTGGGGCGCAACGGCGCCGGCAAGACGACGCTGATGAAGGCGATCATGGGGCTGGTGGCGCTCACCGGCGGGCGCATCCTGCTCGAGGGTGCGGAAATCAGCCGCCTGCCCGCCCATGCGGTGCCGCGCGCCGGCATCGGCTACATCCCCCAGGGCCGGCGCCTGTTTGGCGAGCTGACGGTGGGCGAAAACATCGAGATCGGCCTGATGGCCGGGCGGAAGGGAAACGATACGCGCGCCCGCGTGCTCGAACTCTTCCCGCGCCTCGCCGAGCGCCTCGATCAGCGCGCCGATACGCTCTCGGGGGGCGAGCAGCAGATGCTGGCAACCGCCCGCGCGCTCTGCCTCGGGCCGAAGCTCCTGCTGCTCGACGAGCCCACCGAAGGGCTTCAGCCCTCCATGATCGCGCTCATTCGCGAGGTGGTGGTGGAAATGAAGCGGCGCGGGGTGGCGATCGTGCTGGTGGAGCAGCGGGTGGACGCGGTCCTGAGCATCGCCGACCGGGTGAGTTTCATCGAAAACGGCCGCGTTGCCCTCACCACGAGCCCCGAGGCGCTGCGCGCCGATCCCGATCTCCTGCACCGCTACGTGGGGGTGTGATCCGCTTCGGGCCGTGGCCTTCGGGCGTGCGGAATGGTGAGAAGCGCCCGCGTCAGATCATCTTGCGCAGGAGGTGGAGGAACATCGCCTGTTCCGTCGCATCGAGCGGCGAGAGGGTTTCCCGGCTGACGTCATGGGCGCGCGCAAACAGGCTCTCCACCAGCGCCCGCCCCTCGGGCGTGAGCGAAACGATCGTGCGGCGGCGGTCCGTCTTGTCGTTCTCCGTCTGCACCTGGCCGCTCTTTCGCAGGCGATCGACGACCCCCTTGATCGTGGCCGCGTCCATCGCCGTGAGGCGGCCGAGGGCATTTTGCGAGAGCGCGCCCGCCTCGTGCAGCTTGGCTAGGGTGGCGAACTGCATCGGCGTGAGCTCCTGGATGGCGCGCCCGTAGATCGCCAGATGGCGCTGGTTGGCGCGGCGCAGCAGATGGCCCACCTGATCGTCAAGGCGATAGGGGGCGGGTGAGGCGGCCGATGCATCGGCCTCGGGTTCTGCTTCCGGCTTGTCCATGACGCCGCACAGTGGCGCAAAACGAATTGACAGTAAAGCCGCCGGCGCGCAAAATCCGTTTGCATGCCAACAAAAAGGGAGGCGGCGGATCGATATGGGCTATCATCGCCCCGCAGACCTCGGCACGGCCCTTGAAATCCTGTCCGGGCAGGCGCCGCGCCTGATCGCCGGCGGCACGGATCTGTTCCCCGCGATCGAGGGGCCGCTTCAGGGCGAGATCCTCGATCTCACGGCGATCCCCGAATTGCAGGGCATTCGCCACACCGAGCGGGGATGGCGCTTCGGGGCGGCGGTGAAATGGGCTGAGATTGCCGCAGCCGATCTGCCCCCCTGTTTCGCGGCGCTTCAGCAGGCGGCGCGCAGGATCGGCGGCATCCAGATCCAGAACAGCGCGACCTTGGCGGGCAATCTCTGCAATGCCTCGCCCGCGGCCGACGGCGTGCCGCCCCTGCAGGTGCTCGATGCGGCGATCGAAACGGCTTCGCGCAGCGGCAGCCGGATGCTGCCGCTGGCGGAATTCATCACCGGCCCGCGTAAAACGGCCCTGAAAGACGGTGAAATGGTGATCGCGGTGCATGTCGCCGATCGTTCCGCCGCCGGGGCATCGGCATTCGAAAAGCTCGGCGCGCGGGCGCATCTGGTGATCTCCATCGCCATGGCCGCGGCGCGGGTGGTGCTGGATGGGGGGCGGATCGCGCGGGCGGCTGTCAGCATCGGGGCCTGCAGCCCGGTGGCGCGCCGGATGCCCGATTTCGAAGCGGCGCTCGCGGGGGCACCGGCCTCTGATCTCGAGCGCCTGCGCCCGGTTCTGGCGCAAGAGGCCGCCGCCCGGCTCTCGCCGCTCGATGACGTGCGCGCCAGTGCCGGTTACCGCACCGAGATGGCGGTGGAAATCACCCTGCGTGCCGTGGCCCGGGCGATCGGGGAAGCGGGAGAAACGGGTGATACGGGTAATGCGGAAGGTGATTGCCATGGCGGATGACGGCGCGATGCGGGCTTCGGCCCGGCTGATCGTGAATGGCGAGGCGCATCTGATCTCGGCCCCGCCGGGGCGCCGGCTCAGCGAGGTGCTGCGCGAGGATCTGGGGCTGAGGGGCACGAAGCTCGGCTGCGATGCGGGCGATTGCGGCGCCTGCACGGTGCTTCTGGAGGGGCGCCCCGTCTGCGCCTGCCTCGTGCCGCTGGCGCAGGCGGAGGGGCGCGAGATCCTGACGGTCGAGGGTCTGGCGCAATCGGGGCTCGAACATCTCCGGCGCGCCTTCCTCGCGCATGGCGCGGCGCAATGCGGGATCTGCACGCCGGGGATGCTGATGGCGGCCGCGGCGCTCCTGCACAAGAACCCGCATCCCACAAGGGAAGAGGCTGCGGAGGCGCTCGGCGGGGTGCTCTGCCGCTGCACGGGATATGCGAAGATCATCGAAGCCGTCTGCCGGGCCAACGATCCGCCCGCCCGGGCCGAAAGCCCCGAGGCGGGCGCGGCCGTGGGCGCGGGGATCGAGCGGCTTGACGGGCGGGCCAAGGTCGATGGCAGCGAGAGCTACGGCGCCGATCATGTGCCCGAGGGCGTGCTGATGGTGCGCGCGATCCGTTCGCCGCACCATCACGCGCGGTTTTCCTTCGGCGATCTCGAGGGCTGGCGGAAAGCGCGGCCCGGGATCGCGCTGGTGCTGACGGCGGCGGACATCCCCGGGCGCAATCGCTTCGGGGTCATTCCCGCCTTTGCCGATCAGCCGGTGCTGGCCGAGGGCGAGGCGCTTTTCCGGGGCGAGGCGGTTGCGCTCGTGGTCGGCGAGGCGGAGGCGGTCGCGAATTTCCGGGCGGAGGATTTTCCGATCGCGTGGGAGCCGCTCGCGGCGATCACGGATCCGGCGGAAGCGCTGCGCGAAGGCGCGGATCTGATCCACGGCGAAAGGCCGGGAAATATCCTCACGAAGGGGCGGGTCTGCCAGGGGGATCCGCAGGCGGCGCTTGCGGCGAGCGCGCATCTGGCCGCGGGCGAGATCGAAACCGCCTTCGTCGAACATGCCCCGATCGAGCCCGAGGCGGGGGTTGCCTGGCTTGAAGGCGAGGGCGAAGCCCCCCGGCTGGTGATCCGCGCCTGCACCCAGGCGCCGGGGATGGACCGCGCCGAATGCGCGAGCATCCTTGCTCTCCCGGAGGAGCGCATCCGCATCATCACAGCGGCCACGGGCGGCGGCTTCGGCACCAAGCTCGATCTCTCCGTTCAGCCGCTGATCGGCCTTGCAGCCCTGCGCACCGGGCGGCCCTGCCGGATGGTCTATTCGCGCCGGGAAAGCATGGCTTCCACCACCAAGCGCCATCCGGCCCGGATGCGCGCGCGCATCGGCTGCGATGGCGCGGGGCGGCTCACCGGCATGATCTTCGAGGGCGATTTCAATACCGGCGCCTATGCCTCCTGGGGGCCGACGGTGGCCGGGCGGGTGCCTGTCCATGCCTCGGGGCCCTATCGCGTGCCCCATTACCGCGCCGAAGCGCGCGCCATCCACACGCACGGCCCCCCCTCGGGCGCCTTTCGCGGCTTCGGGGTGCCGCAGGCGACGATCATGCAGGAAGTGCTGTTTGACGATCTGGCGCTTGCCTGCGGCATGGACCGCCTCGCCTTCCGCCTGCAAAACGCGATGCGCGATGGGGACAGCACCCGCACCGGCCAGCGCCTCGAGGCGGTGGGCATCCGCGCCTGCCTCGAAGCGCTTCAGGCGCCATGGGAGGCTGCGCTGGCCGCCTGTCGGGAATGGAATGCGGCGCGCGGGCGAAGGCGGCGCGGGATGGGTGTGGCAAGCTGCTGGTATGGCTGCGGCAATACCGCCCTTCCCAACCCCTCCACCATCCGCGCCGGGCTTACCGCCGATGGTCGCCTCTGCCTGCACCAGGGCGCGCCGGACATCGGCCAGGGAGCGAATACGGTGATTCCCCAGATCTTCGCCGATGCGCTGGGCCTGCCGGTGGCTCAGATCGAGCTGATCGGCCCCGATACCGCCCTCACCCCCGATGCCGGCAAGACATCCGCCTCGCGTCAGACCTACGTCACCGGCAAGGCGGCGATGCTTTGCGGGCAGGCGCTGCGGGCCATGATCCTGCGCCGGCTCAATCTCGGGGAGGGGGCGCGGCTTTCGCTTGAGGGGGGGCGTATCATCGCCCGCGAGGGCGCCAGCGAGGCCAGCCTCGATCCTGCGCAGCTGCCCCCCGGCCCCTGGGGCTATGTGCTGGCGGCGGAGGAGAGCTACGATCCTCCCACCACCCCGCTTGACGAAAACGGCCAGGGCGCGCCCTATGCCGTCTATGGCTACGGCGCGCAGATGGCGGAGGTGGAGGTGGACATGGGCACGGGGCAGGTGCGCGTGCGCCATATCCACGCCGCCCATGATCTGGGGCGGGTTATCAATCCGATCCTCGCCGAAGGCCAGATCGAGGGCGGCATCGCCCAGGGGCTCGGGCTGGCGCTGATGGAGGAATACATCCCCGGGCGCACGGAAAACCTGCATGATTACCTGATCCCCACCACGGGCGACATGCCGCGGATCACCCCGATCCTGATCGAGCGCCCCGATCCCGAAGGGCCCTTTGGCGCGCGCGGGCTCGGCGAGCATGTGCTGATCCCCACCGCGCCCGCGATCCTCAATGCCATCCGCCACGCAAGCGGCGCGCGCATAACCCGCCTGCCTGCCCTGCCGCATCGGGTTCTGGCGGCCATCCGGGAGGCGGGCGGATGAGCGGGGGCGGGCCTGTGAGCGGGGGCGGGCGCGACCAGGAAGGCTCGGCACGGCGCGCGGCGCGGCCCGAGAAGATCCGCTGCGAGGCCTGCCCGGTGCGCTGCTATGTGGCCGAGGGGCGCACCGGCGCCTGCGATCGCTACGCCAATATCGGCGGGCGGATCCTGCGCACCGATCCCTTCACCCTCCTCGATCGCCGCCTCGCCGCGGGCGACGAGATCCGCCCCTTCCTCGCCGCCCGCTGGGATGACAGCCTCGCTTCCGGCGATGGCATCCCCACGGCCATCGGCGCCGGCACCACCTACCCGGATTACAAGCCCGCCCCCTTCATCATCAGCCGCGAGGTGGAAGGGGCCGACATGATCACCGTCGTTACCGAGGCGATCTTCTCCTACTGCGGCGTGAAGGTGAAGATCGATACCGATCGCCACCTCGGCCCCGAAGCCGCACCGGTGCGGATGAACGGCGAGGTGGTGGGCCATGTGACCACCAGCGAATACGGCTCGCAGATGCTTTCGCTCGGCGGCGTGGAGCACCTCACGGGCGGCAGCAAGGCCGAGGGGCGGGCCACCTGCGCCGCCCTGCTGGCGCTGTGCAATCGCGAGCCGGTGGCGCTCGAGATCGACGGCGGCGCGAGTGTCGGGGTGCAGGCCGGCGCGGCGCCGGTGGTGGACGGGGTGCGCGAGGAAAGGATGCGGGTGGGCTGCGGCTCGGCCGCCATCGGCATGTTTGCCGCCCAGTGGCGCGGGCTGGTGGACGAGGTGGTGGTGGTGGACGACCACATCACCGGCGTCGTATCCGAGCATCAGGCCGGCAAGGTGCTCGGCTGGGAGAATACCGGGATCAGGATCCGCGGCCACCGCTCCACCCCGGGGCGCTATTTCCGCGTGGCCGCGCCCGGAAGCGGCTGGGGAGGCACCGATCTGGAGGATCCGCTCGATATTCTCGGCCCCTGGAACGCGAAGAAGGGCGCGCGGCCGGGCCTGCGGCTGCTGATGGTTTCCACCACCGGCGAGCATCATGCCTATTACGAGCTCGATGAGGCTCTCCGCCCCCGCGAAAAGCCCCTGCCCGAGGCGCTGCGCTCAAGCGTGGAGCGGATCGCGGAAAACTGCGAGCCGGCGCTCTGCTCGGTGCTGTTCATGGGCGGTGCGGGCGGATCGCTGCGCGCCGGCGTGGTGCAAAATCCCGTCTCCCTCACGCGCTCGGTGAAGGCCGGGCGCACGAAGGTGACATGCGGCGGGGCCGAGGCCTACATCTGGCCCGGCGGCGGCATCACGCTGATGGTCGATGTGCTCGACATGCCCGAACGCGCCTTCGGCTCGGTGCCCACGCCCGCGCTCGTGGCGCCGCTCGAATTCACCCTGCCCCGGAGCGAATACGAGCGTCTCGGCGGGCATCTCGACAGCATCAGGACGATGGAAGACATCCTCGCCAATGGCGGCGAATACGGCGATGAAGCCCGCGCCATCGGCCCGCCGGAGAAGAGGAAAGGCGGATGAGGGGCGCGCAGATGGCCTTCCTGCCCGATGGGCGGCTGCATCTCCATCACGGGCCGATCGATCTGGTGATCGGTGCCGAGGCGGCGGGGCCGGCGGGCGAAGCGGCGCGTGCCTCGGCACTGAAGGCCGCCGGGCGACGCTTCGCCACCATTCTGGAAGAGCTGGTGGAAGAGCTCGATCTCCTGCGCGCGCCCCTTGACGGGCGCCGGCCGAAAGGCGCCGTTGCCCGACGCATGGCTGAGGCCGTCGCCCCGCTGGGGGATCATTTCATCACTCCGATGGCGGCGGTGGCCGGGGCGGTTGCCGATGAGATCCTCGCGGTTATGACGGCGGCCGGCCCGCTCGCGCGCGCCTTTGTGAACAACGGCGGCGATATCGCCTTCCACCTCGCCCCCGGCCAAAGCCTCACCGCCGCCATCCATGCCGCCGTCCATGACGGGGGCGATGATCCGGGCGGCAATGTTGGCAATGCGGGGCGCGTGCATCTGCCCGCCGCCCTGCCGGTGCGCGGGCTCGCCACCTCGGGGCGGGGCGGGCGCAGCCTTTCGCTCGGGATCGCCGATGCCGTCACCGTTCTGGCCCCAAGCGCCGCCGCCGCCGATGCCGCTGCCACCCTCATTGCCAATGCGGTTGATCTGCCGGGCCACCCCGCGATCCGCCGCGCGCCGGCCTGCGAGATTGATCCCGACAGCGATCTCGGCCGGCGGATGGTGACGGTGGGCCTCGGCCCCCTTGCCCGCCCGGAAATCACGCAAGCTCTGCGGCGCGGGCTCAGGCGGGCGGAGGCCTTTCGCGCGCGCGGGCTGATCGCCGCGGCGGCGCTCTTTCTGCGCGGCGAAAGCCTCGCCACCGGAGATTGGCCGAAGCTGCTCGCGCAGCCGGAGGAAACACCGGCGCAAACGCCGGGCGAAACAAGGAGAACAGCATGAGCGAATTCAGACTGCGCAAGAGCGTCATCATCCGCGAAACAACCCACCACGACGGCGGCCCCGAGGCCGATCCGCCGCGCGAAAAGGCGGCCGTGGTGGCGATCGTCTCCAACCCTTTCGCCGGGCGCTATGTGGAGGAGCTGCAGCCGGCGATGGAAAGCCTGAAGCCGCTCGGGCGGATGATGACGGAGATGCTGATCGAGGCGCTGGGCGGCATCGGAGGGATCGATGCCTATGGCAAGGCGGCGCTGGTGGGCGAGGGCGGCGAGATCGAGCATGGCGCGCTCTGGCATGTGCCGGGAGGCTATGCGATGCGCGAGCGGCTCGGCGAGGCGCTGGCGATCGTGCCCTCGGCGATGAAGCTCGGCGGCATGGGCGCCACCATCGACATCCCGCTCGGCCACATCAACGCCGCCTATGTGCGCAGCCATTTCGATGCGATGGAGGTGCGGGTGGGCGATGGGCCGAAGGCGGATGAAATCCTCTTTGCGCTGGCGATGGCGCGGGGCCCGAGGGTGCATGCGCGGATGGGCGGGCTCGCCGCCGATCAGATCTCGAAACGCGACGGCCTGCGCTGAGGGGGCGTGGCGCCTGCGGAGCGGGAATCCCGTCTGCTTGCCCGCTAACGCCTGCCCGGGCAGCGGATCCATCCGAAGAACGCTGCTGGTAAGGCACCATGCAAAACCGGATTTTCGGCGGTAACGAGCTTATCGGCGAAAGCAGGGCCATTGGCGCTCTCCGGGGCCGCTCCCTGGCCTGTGGGCAATTTTAACATATTGATAACAAAGTAAAATACTTGCTTCTGCCGAATGTCATTTCCTGCGCCGCATTTTTTGCGAAAGCCGTGTGGCTGGCTGCGGCTATAATTCTCGCGAAGCCATGACCGGCGCGCCCGGTTTCGTGGCGCGCAAGAACAACAGCCAGGGGAGCCGACATGCCCGAAACCTTCTACGAAGTGATGCGCCGGCAGGGGATTACCCGCCGCAGTTTCCTCAAGTATTGCAGCCTTGCCGCAGGGGCGCTCGGGCTCAGCCCGGCCTTCGCGCCCAAAATCGCCCATGCGATGGAAACCAAGCCCCGCATCCCGGTGCTCTGGCTGCACGGGCTTGAATGCACCTGCTGTTCGGAAAGCTTCATCCGCAGCGCTCATCCGCTGGCCAAGGATGTGATCCTTTCCATGATCTCGCTCGATTACGATGATACGATCATGGCTGCCGCGGGCGATCAGGCGGAAGCGATCATCGACGAAACGATCGAGAAATACGACGGCAATTTCATCCTGGCGATCGAGGGCAATGCGCCGCTGAACGAGGACGGCATGTACTGCATCATCGCCGGCAAGCCCTTCGTGGAGCAGCTTGTGCGGGTTTCGCAGCATGCCAAGGCGATCATCTCCTGGGGATCCTGCGCCAGCTGGGGCTGCGTGCAGGCCGCGCGCCCCAATCCGACCCGCGCAACCCCCACCCACAAGATCCCGGGCATCGCCGACAAGCCGATCATCAAGGTGCCGGGCTGTCCGCCGATCGCCGAGGTGATGACGGCCGTCATCACCTACATCCTCACCTTCGAGAAGCTGCCCTCGCTCGATAGCCAGGGCCGGCCGAAGATGTTCTACAGCCAGCGCATCCATGACAAATGCTACCGCCGCCCGCATTTCGATGCCGGGCAGTTCGTCGAGAAATTCGACGACGAGGGGGCGCGCAAGGGCTACTGCCTCTACAAGGTGGGCTGCAAGGGGCCGACCACCTACAACGCCTGCTCCACCGTGCGCTGGAACGGCGGCCTCTCCTTCCCGATCCAGGCCGGGCACCCCTGCATCGGCTGTTCGGAAGACGGCTTCTGGGACAAGGGCGGATTCTACGATCGCCTGACGGATGTGCACGGCTTCGGCATCGAGGCCAATGCGGATGAAATCGGCAAGACGGCCGCCGGCATCGTGGCCGGCGCGGCGGCGATCCATGCGGGCGCCAGCGTGATCAAGCGGATCGCGAGCAAGGGAGATGATGCATAATGGCTACGATTACCACCCCCAACGGCTTTACTCTCGATGACAGCGGCAAGCGTGTGGTTGTTGATCCGGTCACCCGGATCGAGGGCCACATGCGCTGCGAGGTGAATCTCGATGAAAGCAACGTGATCCGCAACGCGGTGAGCACGGGCACCATGTGGCGCGGGCTCGAGGTGATCCTCAAGGGGCGCGATCCGCGCGATGCCTGGGCTTTCGTGCAGCGCATCTGCGGGGTGTGCACCGGCACCCATGCGCTGACCAGCGTGCGCGCGGTCGAGGATGCGCTCGGGATCGACATCCCCGAAAACGCCAACTCGATCCGCAACATCATGCAGCTTTCCCTTCAGGTGCACGATCACCTGGTGCATTTCTACCATCTCCATGCGCTCGACTGGGTGAATCCGGTGAATGCGCTCAAGGCCGATCCCAAGGCCACAAGCGCGCTGCAGCAGAGCGTGAGCCCACATCACCCGAAATCCTCGCCGGGCTATTTCCGCGACGTGCAGACGCGCATCCGCAAGTTCATCGAAAGCGGCCAGCTCGGCCCCTTCAAGAACGGCTACTGGACGAACCCGGCCTATCTCCTGCCGCCGGAAGCGGATTTGATGGCGGTGACGCATTATCTGGAAGCGCTCGATTTCCAGAAGGAAATCATGACCGTGCGCACCATCTTCGGCGGCAAGGATACGCATCCCAACTGGCTTGTGGGCGGTGTGCCCTGCGCGATCAACATGGATGGCGCCATGGCCGCCGGCGCGCCGATCAACATGGAGCGGCTGAATTACGTCCGCTCCGTCACCCAGCGCACCATCGATTTCGTCAACAATGTCTATATCCCCGACATTCTCGCCATCGCCCAGTTCTACAAGGGCTGGCTCTACGGGGGCGGGCTTTCGGGGAAAAACGTGCTCGCCTATGGCGATATCCCCGATCGTGCCAATGATTACAGCCCCGAAAACCTGATGATGCCGCATGGCGCGATCATCAACGGCAATCTCAAGGAGGTCCATCCCGTCGATCTGCGCGATCCGGAGCAGATCCAGGAATTCGTGCCGCATTCCTGGTACAAATACCCCGACGAGGCCAAGGGCCTGCACCCCTGGGACGGGATCACGGAGCCCAATTACGAACTCGGCCCCAATGCAAAGGGCACGAAAACCAACATCCTGCAGCTTGATGAATCGGCCAAATACTCCTGGATCAAGGCGCCGCGCTGGAAGGGGCATGCGATGGAGGTCGGGCCGCTGGCGCGCTACATCGTCGGCTATGCCACGGGGCATGAATATTTCACCGATCAGATCAATCGCACGCTGAGTGCGCTCGATCTTCCGGTTTCGGCCCTGTTCTCCACCCTCGGGCGCACCGCTGCGCGCGCGCTCGAGGCGCAATGGGCGGCGGAAAAGCAGATGTATTTCCTCGACAAGCTGATCGCCAACATCAAGGCCGGCGACAGCAACACCGCCAACACCACCCATTTCGATCCCAAGACATGGCCGAGCGAGGTCAAGGGCGTGGGCTTCACCGAGGCGCCGCGCGGCGCGCTCGGGCACTGGATCCGCATCAAGGATACGAAGATCGAGAACTATCAGTGCGTGGTGCCCACCACCTGGAACGGAAGTCCGCGCGACAGCGAAAACAATATCGGCGCCTTCGAGGCTTCGCTCATGAACACGAAGATGGAAGTGGCCGAAGAGCCGGTGGAGATCCTGCGCACGCTGCACAGCTTCGATCCCTGCCTCGCCTGCTCCACCCATGTGATGAGCGAGGATGGCGAGGAGCTTGCCACCGTCAAGGTCCGCTGAGGAGGGTGCGTCATGGTTGAGGAAATCACAGCCCGCAAGGAGGAGGCGATCTTCGTCTATGAATGGCCGGTCAGGGTCTGGCACTGGGTGCAGGTGTTTGCCATCCTCGCGCTGGGCATCACCGGATACCTGATCGGCTCGCCCCTGCCTTCGCTGAGCGGAGAGGCCTCGGATCACTTCTTCTTCGGCACCATCCGCTACATCCATTTCACCGCGGCCTGGATTCTGATCGTCGGTTTCGTGTTCAGGGTTTACTGGGCATTCGTCGGCAATTCCCATGCCCGCGAGATATTTCTGCCGCCGGTGTGGCGCAGGCGGTTCTGGGCCGGCGTGTGGCACGAAATCCTGTGGTATGCGATGATCGCGAAGGAGCCGAAGAAATACACCGGCCACAACCCGCTCGCGGTGCTCGCGATGCATGTGCTCTATGTCTGGGGCACGATCTTCATGATCGTCACCGGGCTGGCGCTTTACGGCGAGGGCGAGGGCATGGGTTCATGGCAGAACGAGTGGTTCTCCTCCTGGGTGATCCCGCTCTTCGGCCAGAGCCAGGATGTGCATACCTGGCACCACATCGGCATGTGGGTGATCGTGGTCTTCGTCATCATCCATGTCTATGTGGCGGTGCGCGAGGATATCATGTCGCGCCAGTCGATCATAAGCTCGATGATCTCTGGCTGGCGGATGTTCAAGGACGACAGGCCGCCGGATGACGAGGATCTGCGGCTGGAATAGCCGCGGCCGGAACAGGAACGCACTTCCGGCAGGCACGGGGCGTGGCGATGGCCGCGCCCCTTGCGTCTGACGCCACGGCTAGGCACCGGGCCGCGCGTGATTCGCCTCTGCGGGCTGCATTTTCGAAGCGATCCGGGAGGCGCCTGCCGGCGATTGGCAGATTGCTTTCCATATGAGGCTCTACATTTCCGCATAACGGAAAGTAACTTTCCAGAAAAACCTCCGTGCGACGATGTTTTCCTTGCCATGTAGGAAAATCGCGTGCAGGTTTTCTGGAAGTATCGTTCTCGGTTTTCGCTTTTTCTGCAAATCATTGATCCATTTTCGCTTCGGCCCGGGAGAAGGCCGCCCCACGTGGGGAGCAAGGCGGCGGATCGAATGCGCAAGACGAGGGAGGAGATCTTGCCCCAGCAACCCCGGGTTCTGATCCTAGGCATCGGCAATCTCCTTTGGGCCGATGAGGGCTTTGGCGTGCGGGCGGTCGAGGAGATGCACCGCCGCTATGTCTTTCCCGAAAACGTCGTGCTCATGGATGGCGGCACCCAGGGCATCTATCTCGTTCAGCACGTGCGCGATGCGGATGTGCTGATCGTGTTCGATGCGGTGGATTACGGCCTGCCCCCCGGCACCATCAGGCGGGTCGAGGATGACGAGGTGCCCCAGTTCATGGGCTGCAAGAAGATCAGCCTGCATCAGACCGGCTTCCAGGAAGTGCTTGCCATGGCCGAGATGATGGGCGATGCGCCCGGGCGCCTGCTTCTGATCGGCGTGCAGCCCGAGGAGCTTGACGATTACGGCGGAAGCCTGCGCGCCAGCGTGCGCGCGCAGATCGAGCCGGCCATCGCGATGGCGATCGAGGAGCTGCGCGCTCTCGGGATCGAGCCCCGCCGGCGCGCCGTGCCGCTGCCGCCCGAGAGCACCATCGCCTGCCCGATCATGACGCCCGAGCGCTACGAGGGTGAGCGCCCCGATGCCGGGGAGGCCTGCCGC
>JALVEX010000145.1 GCA_027030435.1 Paracoccaceae bacterium | reverse complement strand
CTCGTCGGTCATGTCCACCCCGATCACGCGGCCCCTTTCGCCGACGATCTGGCTGAGGAGAAAGGCATCGCGCCCGGTGCCGCAGCCCAGATCGAGCACCGTGCAGCCCTCCGCCGCCAGCGGCAGGGGCGAGCCGCAGCCATAGAACCTTTCCTGCACCGTTTCATGAACATTCCGCAAGAGCGCCTGCAGGCGTGGCGACGGCGCTTCGAGCGGGCAGCAGGCGCTGGTTCTGAGATCATCCTTGGTTTGCAGGACCTTGCCGTAATATTCCTGCACGTCACTCAGCGTTTGGTCGCTCATGGCTCTTCTTCCCCATCCTGGCGGAACATTCTCGGGCCGGGATCTGATTCCGGCTCCGGTCCGGGTTTGATAGCCATGGGGGGCGGGGCGGACAACAGGCACCCCTGCGCGCCTGAGGGCATGGCGCGGATTTCTGGCCTGAAAAAACAGGCATTGCGCAAAATCTCACGAAAAAATGATCTCCGGGGCGCCCGCTTGAGCGCGACCTGAGAGGCAGAGCGCGAATGATCTGCGCTGCGAGCCCTGCGCCTGAGACCCGCGCCTTCCGGCGGGGCATTCCATTGAAGGGCGCAGGGCTCCGTGTGCCGCAGGGGAGGATCGGGCCTTGACCCGCCCTGACCCTATTGCTTGGTCAGCACCACGAGGGTTGCCAGGGTGACGAACGCCAGCCCCACGGCAACAATGGCCGTGCCCACGGGGCCGAAGATCAGCCCGCCGCCCACCAGCAGAGCCACGAGAACCGCTGCCAGGACATAGGCGCCGATTTCCGTGCCGCGCGCGGTATCTTCATGGTGCTGCTGGCCACCGTCGCTAGCCATGGCGAGTTCTTCGGTGATCGTCTTGTCATGTGCAGTCATATTCGGCCTCCTGAATGCATTTCGGCCCCATATGGCCCTTTGCCGGGCAGATTGCCATGCGTTGCACTGCCGCAGGGTTAACGGATAAAATCCTCGAGAAATTTCCGCAGGTCCGGCGCGTGATGATGGACATGGGGCGCCTCTGCCGGCGCGGGCGCGACGTGGATGCAGCGCATCCCCATCGCCGCCGGCGCCTCGAGATTGCGCGCGTCATCCTCGAACATCGCCGCGCGCCCGGGCTCCACCCCGGCGCGGGCGAAGACCGCCTGGAAGGCTCGCGCCTCGGGCTTGGGGTGGAAATCGGCGTGTTCGATCCCGTGCACCGCGTCCATCACATGGGTGAGCCCGCGCGCCGCCAGCACCCGCTCGGCATGGGCCGCGGAGCCGTTGGTATGAACGATCTTGCGCCCCGGCAGGGCGGCGATCGCCTCGGCAAGCGCCGGATCGGGCTCGAGATGATCGAGCGATATCTCGTGCACATGGCCGAGATAGGGGCCGGGATCCACCCCGTGCTCGCGCATCAGCCCAGAAAGCGTGGTGCCGTATTTCCGCCAGTAGTGGCGGCGCAGGCGATCGGCCTCGGGGCGCGCGAGCCCGAGCGCTTCCATCACGAATTCCGTCATCCGCACCTCGATCTGATCGAAGAGGCGGGCGGAAGGGGGGTAGAGGGTGTTGTCGAGATCGAACACCCAGTGGCGCACGTGAGAGAGGGATTGCCGGGGCATGGTTCGGGCTTTGCACTTCGCGGCCTGTTGTGGCAAAGCGGAAGCATACAAGGAGGAAAGATGGGCGACAACAGGCAAAACAGGGCGGGCCAGAAGGATGCCTATGCGCTGGTGCTCGAGGCGATCGACATCGGCATCTACCAGCCGGGCGATCGGCTGGTGGAATCGGAGCTTGCGGAGCGTTTCGGGGTCTCGCGCACGCCGATCCGCGAGGCGCTTCAGCGGCTCGAAACCCAATCCCTGCTGACGCGCGACGGGCGCAGCCTGATCGTCGCCTCCCTCGATCACAACCAGCTGGCCGAGCTTTACGTGGTGCGCGCCGAACTCGAGGGGCTCGCCGCCCGCCTCGCCGCGCGCCACGCCACGCCCGAGGAGGCGCGTCTTCTGCGCCGCATGGTGGAGGAGGATCGCCAGCTGGTGGACGATCCGGCCGCGCTCGCGCGCGCCAATCGCCGCTTCCACAAGCAGATCCACCTTGCTTCCCACAATCGCTATCTGGTGCAGCAGCTTGATCTGGTGCATCGCACCATGGCGCTGATGGCCACCACATCGCTTGCCGCCGAGGGGCGCTCGAAGGGGGCGGTGGACGAGCATGACGCCATCGTGCGCGCGATCGAGGCGGGGGACGGGGATGCGGCCTACGAGGCGCTGAAGAACCATATTTCAAAGGCCTTCGAAACCCGCCTTGCGCTCGATGCGCAGCGCGAGGAGGGCTTTCAGGAGCTCTGAGAAGCAGGGGGAGAGGCAGGGGCGGGGCCGCAGCGCCGGAAGGTCTCTGCCTTGCCGTTTTCCTTTTCCTCTTCATCCGCTCTGCCGCCCTTTGCGATCGGGCCGTGCTTCCCCGCGCGCCCTGCCGCGCGCCGCGTCATCCGCCCCCCAACGCGCAGCAGGGCGAAGCGCCGCTTGCCCTTGCGGGCGGTGAAATGGCCGTGGGACGTCTTGTCCCAGTAGAAGGGGCGGGTCACGATTTCCCAGGCGGCCTTCCAGGCGGCGAGGGTGGCAAGGGGGTAGTAGAAATGCAGCGTCGGCACGAAGGGCAGGAGGTGGCGGTGGGCGGGGCCGGAAACCGCGAGAAGCCCGATGGCGACGGTGATGCTCTCGCAGGCGAGAAACAGCCCGCCCAGCGTGGCCACTCCCCAGCCCGGCATCAGCGCCGCCAGCGGATGCGCAAGCCCCAGTGGGATCACCCAGAAGGACCACAGCAAGGGCGCCAGCAGGAACTGGCTGAAGGTGCCGAGCATCAGCATCTGGAAGCCGAAGAACCTGCGCCCCCCCAGCTCGCGCAGGGTGCGGCGCGGGGTCTTCATGTGCACCGCCCAGGTGATGGCAAAGCCCTTCAGCCAGCGCGAACGCTGGCGGATCCAGGGCAGGGCGCGGGCATTGGCCTCCTCATGGGTGGCGGTGGGCACCACCTCGGTGCGGTAGCCGTGGCGCGCCAGGCGAAAGCCGAGATCCGCGTCTTCCGTTACGTTATGGGCATCCCAGCCGCCGATCTCCTCGAGCGCCTCGCGGCGAAAGAAGATCGTCGTGCCGCCGAGCGGCAGCGCCAGCCCGAGCCGCTCGATCCCCGGCAGAACGATGCGAAACCAGCTTGCGTATTCGATGGTGAAGCAGCGCGCGAGCCAGTTGTGGCGGCTGTTGTAGAAATCAAGGATCCCCTGAAGGCAGGCCACTTCGGGGCCGCGCGCGTGAAAGCGGCGCACGATCTCGTGGATCTGATCGGGGTGGGGGGCGTCTTCTGCGTCATAGACGCCGATCACCGAGCCGCGGCAGAAATCGAGCGCGTAGTTGAGGGCGCGCGGCTTGGTGCGCAGGCTGCCTTCGGCCACGGTGATGACCCGCATCCAGCGCGGCAGGGCGGTGCGGGCGATGGTTTGGCGGGTGAGGGCATCGTCGGCCTCCACCACCAGCAGCACATCGAGAAGCTCGCGCGGGTAGTTGAGCCTTTGCAGGCGGCGGATCAGGTGGGCGGCGATCTCGCGTTCGCGAAAGAGCGGCACGAGGATCGAAACCGTGGGCAGGCGGCGGGGGATGGCGGGGCGCTCGCGGGCGCTCTGGAAAGGCCCCTTGCGCCGGCGCATGGCGCGCCACTGCACCAGCGCGGCGGTGAATTTCAGCCCCATGGAAAGCGTGAGGCTCAGCACCACGAAGGCGGTCAGAAGCGCCATCAGC
>JALVEX010000144.1 GCA_027030435.1 Paracoccaceae bacterium | reverse complement strand
GCAACAGCCGCAAGTTCCGCATCACCGCCGATCCGGTGGTGGCGGAGGGGCGCATCTTCACACTCGATTCGCGCGCCGGCGTGATGGCGCATTCGCTTGCGGGCAAGGCGCTCTGGCGCACGGATATCACCCCGCCCGGCGAGCGCGCGGGCCAGGCCTCGGGCGGGGGGCTGGCGATCGGGGGGGATGTGCTGTTCGTCACCTCCGGCTATGGCGAACTGGTGGCGCTCGATGCGGCGACGGGGACGCTCAGATGGCGCCAGAAGCTCGATGCCGCGGCCACGGGCGCGCCGGCGGTGAAGGAGGGGATCGTCTATGTGGTTTCGCGCGACAACCGCGCCCTGGCGATCGATGCGAAGAACGGCCGCATCCTGTGGGAGCTGCCCGGCGTTCCGGCGGATGCGGTGATGGCCACGGCCGCGGCGCCGGCGGTGGGCGAGAAATTCGTGATCTTCCCCTTCGGCACCGGCGAGCTGACGGCCGCCTTCCGCAAGGGCGGCATCCGCATCTGGCGCACCCCGGTGGCCGGCCGGCGCAAGGGGCGGGCCTATGCGATCACCCGCGATCTCACTTCCGATCCGGTGATCGCGGGCGATACCGTCTATGCGGCCAATGCCTCGGGCCGGGCGGTGGCGCTCGATCTTGCGAGCGGCGAGCGGATCTGGAGCGCCAACGAGGGCGCCTACGGGCCGATGTGGCCGGCGGGGGGATCCGTCTTTCTGATATCCGACGAGGCCAGGCTCTTGCGCCTCGATGCGGGCACGGGCGAGAAGATCTGGGAGATCGCGCTGCCCTATTTCGTCAGGCAAAAGCCGAAGAAGCGCAAAGCGATCCATGCCCATTACGGCCCCGTGCTCGCGGGCGGGCGGCTGATCGTGGCCTCGTCGGACGGCCTGATTCGCGCCTTCGATCCGGTGGATGGCAGGCTGCTCTCGACCATCGACCTGCCCGGCGGCGCGGCGAGCGCGCCGGTGATCGTGAACCGGACGCTTTACGTGGTGACCCGCAAAGGGCAGCTTCGGGCCTATCGCTGAGGGATGGAAAGGCTCCATGCGGGGGCTGCCGTTATTCTGGTATTCTGGCGGCCCCGCAGGCGGCTCCCCTGAGCAATCAGAGCATCCCGATATTAACCAGCCTCCGCCCGCAACCATCATGCATCATGACACGTCAAAGACGGACAGGATAGTTAGAGGCCAGTTATGGACGGGCCGGTGCAGGGAAGTGGCCGGTGCCTGGAAATGCCCAAAAAATATCGGGACGGGGGCGGTGATTGGCACGGGATCGCAGATCAGCGCCCCAGTTCCTTCATGCCCCGCGTGATGCCTTCGAGGGTCATCGGCACCATGCGGCCCTCGAAGATTTCGCGGATCATGCCGATCGATTGGGTATAGGGCCACTCCTTTTCCGGCACCGGGTTGATCCAGAGGTTGTCGGGCCATTGGGCACGCGCGCGTTCGAGCCAGACGCGGCCCGGCTCCTCGTTCCAGTGTTCGTTGGCGCCGCCGGGGTAGAGGATCTCGTAGGGGCTCATGGCGGCATCGCCCACGAAGATGCATTTGTAATCGGAGCCGTAGGTGTGGAGCACGTCCCAGGTGGGGATCTGTTCGCTCCAGCGGCGGCGGTTGTCCTTCCAGACGCCCTCGTAGAGGCAGTTGTGGAAATAGAAATATTCGAGGTGCTTGAACTCGGCCCGCGCGGCGGAGAACAGCTCCTCCACCACCTTTATGTGCGGATCCATCGAGCCGCCCACATCGAGAAACAGCAGCACCTTCACCGCGTTGCGGCGTTCGGGGCGGGTTTTCACATCAAGCCAGCCCTGTTCGGCGGTGGCGCGGATGGTGCCTTCGAGATCGAGCTCCTCCTCGGCGCCGTCGCGCGCCCAGTGGCGCAGGCGCTTCAGGGCGACCTTGATGTTGCGCGTGCCAAGCTCGATGCTGTCGTCGAGATTGCGGAATTCGCGCCTGTCCCACACCTTCACCGCCCGGCGGTGGCGGCTTTCGCTCTGGCCGATGCGCACGCCTTCGGGGTTGTAGCCATAGGCGCCAAAGGGGGAGGTGCCGGCGGTGCCGATCCACTTGCTGCCGCCCTGGTGGCGCTTTTCCTGTTCTTCAAGGCGCTTCTTCAGGGTTTCCATCAGCTTCTCGAAATCGCCCATGGCCTCGATCTGCGCCATTTCCTCCGGGGTGAGGTGCCTTTCGGCGAGCTTTCTCAGCCATTCCTCCGGGAGCTTCGCGGCCTCGATCATCTCGGCGAGGCTGGCGTTTTCGAGCCCTTCGAACGTGGCGGCGAAGGCGCGGTCGAATCTGTCGAGGTTGCGCTCGTCCTTCACCATGATGCTGCGGGCGAGGTAGTAGAAGCCTTCCACGTCATATTGCGCGAGCCCGGCCTTCAGCGCTTCGAGGAAGGAGAGATATTCGCGCAAGCTGACCGGGATGCCGGTTTCGCGAAGGGTCTCGAAGAAGCGCTGGAACATGGCTCAGCCGGTAAGGCGGTCGATCAGGATGGCGAGGAAAAGGCCGAGGAGGGCGAAGATCAGGCCATGGACGGCGCCGTATTGCAGCATGTCGAGCCGGTTGCCGCCGCGCTTTCTTGCCGCGCGCAGGCCGAGGAGCACTCCGATGACGAATCCCGCGATGACGATCATGTTCCCTCCCGATGCGATCCTTCAGAGGCGATGGCCCCGATTTCCCGTGCCCGGCGGCGGATCTCGCGCGCCGAGGCGAAGCCATAGCGCGCGAGGCGGGCGCTGTCGAGACGCAGGCGGCGCGCGGTTTCGCCACGGCCCGTGCGGGCGAGGGCCTCGGCGCGGATCAGCAGGAGATCGGAGAGAAGGGCGGCGTTGGCGCTTTGGCGCGCGCCCTGTTCGGCCCGCGCGGCGAGGCTTTCGGCGCGCTGCCACTGGCCGCGCGAGAGGGCGAGCACCGCGAGCTGCCAGAGCGCATGGGCGGCGGGGGCGCTGTTGGCGGGTGTGCTGCCGTAAAGCGCAAGCGCTTCTTCGAGTGCCGCCTCGGCGCGCGCGGGATCGCTGCGCAGGCTGACGCGCCCGAGCGCAAGCAGGGAAAGCGCGAGGCGGCCGTCATGGAGCCCGGCGCGCCGTGCAATCGCCACGGCCTGGCGCGCGGCCTCGATGCGCCGGGCCTTCGGGGCCGCCCGCCCGCCGGCGCCGATGGCGCGTTCGATCGCCTGGTGCCAGGCGCGCGGCGTGGGCGGGGGAAGGAGGGCCATGCCCGAGCCTTCCCCGCCCGGATTGAGGCGGGCAAGGAGGGCCGGGAGGCGCGCTTCAACCGCCTGCGCCGGCATGCCCGAATGCAGCTCCGGGGCGTAGAGGGCGCGCAGGATCAGCATGTCGAACCCGGTCAGCGTGGTTTGCAGGTTGTCGTCGTTGAAGGTGCTGTCGGCGAGGCGGTAGAGATCGTTCGGGGGGCCGAGCGCCTGGGCGATTTCCTCGTGCAGGCAATCGCGGGTTTCCTGGCCGCTCTGGCCGGTGGGGATGAAGATCGCCATGCGGCTGCGGCGCACCATGCCGGCCCAGCCGCTTCGCTTCCTGCGGTATTCCCGCCAGCTGCTCACGCCGGGCGCCACGAAACAGGCGGCATTGGGCGCGCGGTTGCGAAAACGCGCGGCGGGAATGAATTCGATGCTGATGCTGGCGGGGGCGGGGCCGCCGGCGGCGGGGGGGATAGCGCGGGCGCGGCGAATGTCCAGCCCCGCTTCCCGGCGCAGGCGCGCCAGCAGGCGATCGAGATCGCCGCTTGCCGAGGGCGGGCCGCCGGGGCCGAGGGCGACG
>JALVEX010000143.1 GCA_027030435.1 Paracoccaceae bacterium | reverse complement strand
CGCGGATTCGGACATGCCCTTGATATCCCCGGCGCTTTCGCCTTCCTCCAGAAGCACGGCAATGGGGGTGTTCACCTTCACCCCCGCCGTGCCCTCGGGCACCAGGATCTTGCCGATCACCCCTTCATCGACGGCCTCAAGCTCCATCGTCGCCTTGTCCGTCTCGATCTCGGCGATCACATCGCCCGACTGCACCTTGTCGCCCTCGCTGACGAGCCATTTGGCGAGCGTGCCCTCTTCCATGGTGGGGCTGAGCGCGGGCATGAGGATTTCGGTTGGCATGGTCTTCTTCTCCCTTCGCTCAGGCGATATCGGCTTCGGCGTAAACATCCGTCCAGAGTTCGGAAGGATCGGGCTCGGGGCTTTGCTTGGCAAATTCCGCCGCCTCGTTCACGATCGCCTTCACCTCCTTGTCGATCGCCTTCAGCTCTTCCTCCGTGGCCATCTTGCCCTTCAGCAGAAGATCGCGCACGTGATCGATGGGATCGTGCTCCTCGCGCACCTTCTTAACCTCTTCGCGCGAGCGATACTTCGCCGGGTCCGACATCGAATGCCCCCGGTAACGGTATGTTTTCATTTCCAGAATATAGGGCCCTTTGCCGGCGCGGCAGTGCGCGGCGGCGCGCGCGCCGGCGTCCTTCACCGCCAGCACGTCCATGCCGTCCACCGCCTCGCCGGGGATGCAGAAGGCGGCGCCGCGGGTGTAGAGCTCGGGCGAGGAGGAGGCGCGCTTGAGCGAGGTGCCCATGGCATACTGGTTGTTCTCGATCACATAGACGACCGGCAGGCGCCACAGCTCGGCCATGTTGAAGCTCTCGTAAACCTGGCCCTGGTTGGCGGCGCCATCGCCGAAATAGGTGAAGGAGACGTTATCGTTGCCGCGATAGTGGTTGGCGAAGGCAAGCCCGGTGCCAAGCGGCACCTGCGCGCCCACGATGCCGTGGCCGCCGTAGAAATCCTTCTCCTTCGAGAACATGTGCATGCTCCCGCCCTTGCCCTTGGAATAGCCGTCGCGCCGGCCCGTAAGCTCGGCCATCACCCGGCGGGGATCCATGCCGCAGGCCAGCATGTGGCCGTGATCGCGGTAGGAGGTGATGCGCTGATCGCCTTTCTTCGCCACCGCCTCGAGCCCGACGACGACTGCCTCCTGACCGATGTAGAGATGGCAGAAGCCGCCGATCAGCCCCATGCCGTAAAGCTGGCCGGCCTTCTCCTCGAATCGCCGGATCAGCAGCATCTCGCGGTAGAATTTCAGCAGTTCTTCCCTGGAAGTCTTTGGTTTCTTGGCGGTTTTCTTGCCGGCCATGGCTGCGCCTCCCTGCTGTCGGGCGATATAGTTTAGCGTTAAACCATATATTATCCGATCCGGCGCGCAAGGGCGAGAGGATTTTCACGGCAGGGGCCGGGAAGGGCAAGGCAGGGCTTTGCGGGCGTCAGCGGATGACGATTTCATCGCTGCGGATCATGCCGAGCACGGAGCGGGCCTGTTCGTCCAGCAGATCGAGATCGAGATAATCGTCGGAGAGGCGGCGGGTCCTGTTTTCCATGCGGGCGACCTCGGCTGCGAGCGCATCGCGCTCGGCCTCCAGCGCATCGCGCTCCGCCTCGATCTCCATACGGCGGAAGAGGCCTTGATCGCCCTGCACCGCGGCGAAGGTGAAATAGCCGGCCGCGAGGAACATCAGCGAAAAATAGATGAAGGCGCCCAGCACGGGCTTCCTGCCATGTGCACTCATGATACGTCTGCCTCGTTTCGCACCGTCTTGCGCGGCGCTTTTCGCACAATGCCACAAGTGATTCGCCTTGTGAATCCCCTTTCTCGAAAACCGTTCCTGCGAGCGAATACGGCCGGCTTCGCGCCCAGATGCACGGGTGACGCAACGGCGCGCCGGCCGCGGGGCGAAATCTGCTCCGCCGATAGGGGATTGCGGTGTATCATATGGCTGAAAGGAGCAAGGCCATGCCGGGCAGCATCAGCATCGAGGAACTTGAAGACCTGACAGGCGCGCGCAATCAGCCGCCCCCGCGCGGCGATCGCGATCTGTGGCAGGGTGACGGGGCGCTTCGCGCCGCCGCTGCCGCCTTTGGAGGGGCGGCGGAGGCGCTGGCGCCCTACGGGGCGGCGCTCGGGCGTGAAGAGATGCGTGCGGCGGGGCGCGAGGCCAATCGCTGCACGCCCCGCTTCACCCCCTTCGATGCCGGCGGGCGGCGGATCGACCGGGTGGAGTTCCATCCCGCCTATCATGATCTGTTGCGCCTCGGGATCGGCGCGGGCTACAGCGCCATCGCCTGGGAGGGCGCGCCGGGCGGGCATGTGAGCCACGCGGCGATGGTCTATCTGCACAGCCAGGTGGAGCCATCGACCTGCTGCCCGATGACCATGACCTACGCGGCCGTGCCGGCGCTTCGCGCGAGCCCGGATCTGGCCGGGGAATGGGCGGACGGCCTGCTTTCGCGCAACTACGATCCTTCGGATGCGCCGGCGGGCGAGAAGGCCGGCTTCACCATGGGCATGGCGATGACGGAAAAGCAGGGCGGATCGGACGTGCGCGCCAATGTCACGAAAGCCATGCGCGATGGCGAGGGCTGGCGGCTCTACGGGCACAAGTGGTTCTGCTCGGCGCCGATGTCGGACGCCTTTCTCACGCTGGCGCAGGCGCCGGGGGGCCTCAGCTGCTTTCTGGTGGCGCGCTGGCAGCCCGATGGCAGCCGCAACGCGATCCGCATCCAGCGGCTGAAGGAGAAGCTCGGCAATCGGGCCAATGCCTCGGCCGAGATCGAGTATCACGGCGCATATGCTGAGATGCTGGGCGAGGAGGGGCACGGGGTGCGGGCGATCCTCGAGATGGTGCATCACACCCGGCTCGATACGGCCATGGCGCCGGCGGGGCTGATGCGCGCCGCACTTGACGAGGCGTATTACTGGTGCACCCATCGCAGCGCCTTCCAGCGCCGGCTGATCGATCAGCCGCTGATGCGCGCGGTGCTCGCAGATCTCACGCTTGACTGGCTGGGCGCGCTTTATCTCGGGCTGCGGGTGGCGGCGGCCTTTGATGAAACGGGCGCCGAGGCGCGCGCCTTTGCGCGCATCGGGGTGGCGCTGGCGAAATTCCTTTCCAACAAGCGCTGCATCGGCGTGGTGGGCGAGGCGATGGAGGCACTCGGGGGCATGGGCTATGTGGAGGATACGCCGCTGCCGCTTCTGTTTCGCGAAACGCCCCTCAATTCCATCTGGGAGGGCTCGGGCAACGTGATCTGCCTCGACATCCTGCGCACGCTGGCGCGCGAGCCGCTGGCGGGGGAGGTGCTCGCGGCAGAGCTCGAGGCGGCGCGGGGGCTGAACCGGGCCTATGATGCGGCACTCGAGGCGCATCGGGCGCGCTGGCCGGCGCTGCCGTGCGAGGGGGAGGCGCGCTGGTTTGCCGAGAGCCTCGGTGGGCTGCTCACCGCCTCGGTGCTTCTGCGCCACCGCCCGGGCGCGGTGGGGGACGGCTATGTGCGCGCGCGGCTTTCGGGCGGGCGCGGGCAGGTGGCCGGAGCGCTCGGCGGGCTCGACGAGGCGGGGATCCTGGGCGCGCTCGGCGAGGGAGCGTGAAGGCCCGGCCGGGCGCCTGTGGCGGGCGCGGGAGGCCTCCGGCGGGGATATTCAAGGGACCGGTGACGAGAGGGAAGGGGCTCCAGATGCCCGCTCAGCCCGGCGGAAAGCGCAGTTCCTCGGGGAGGTTGGGGCGCGCGAGGCTTTCGATCACCCATTCCGCTTCCCGGAAATCCTCCTCGGCCGTATAGGCGGAGGGGGTGACGAGAACGCGCAG
>JALVEX010000142.1 GCA_027030435.1 Paracoccaceae bacterium | reverse complement strand
ATCAGATCGAAACTTACGCGATCGAAAATCGATCGTGCCATCTCATAGGCGGCGAGAGCTTCGCGCGAATCGTGCAGCCGGCCGAGGCGGCGCAGATCGACATCACGAAGCGCCTGAACGCCGAGCGAAAGGCGGTTGACGCCCGCATCGCAATAGTCCCGGAACCGCCCGGCCTCGGACGATGTGGGGTTGGCCTCGAGCGTGATTTCGCAATCATTGGCAAAAGGCCAGGCCTGGGCAGCGGCATTGATGATGGTGGAAACAAGCTCGGGATCCATAAGGCTCGGCGTGCCGCCGCCGAAAAAAATAGAATTCAGAAGCCGGGGCCCCGTTGCCCGGGCGATTCTGTCGATCTCGCCTACATATGCCTCGGCCCAGGACTCCTGATCGATCTCGGCTGCGACATGGGAATTGAAATCGCAATAAGGGCATTTGGCCTGGCAGTAGGGCCAGTGGACATAAAGCCCGAAGCCCGCTTCCTGCCAATCCTCAGGCAAGACAATTCCTGATCAGCTTCCTGAAGGCATCGCTCCGGTGGCTGATTTCCTTCTTTTGTGCCGGATTCATCTCGCCGAAGGTCTGGCTTTCGCCATCTGGCAGAAAGATCGGATCGAAGCCGAAGCCGTGATCCCCGCGCATCGGCCAGACGAGCCGGCCATCCACTCGGCCCTCGAAGATCTCGTCATGGCCATCGGGCCAGGCAAGGCAAAGCGTGCAGATGAAGCACGCGCGGCGGGGCTCGGGCGCGTTCTGCGCCTCCAGCAGATCCCAGACCTTTTTCATCGCCATGGGAAAATTGCGGCCTTCGGGCGTTTCGGCCCAATCGGCGGTGTGAACGCCCGGCGCACCGTCAAGAGCCTCAACGCAGATCCCGCTGTCGTCGGAAAGCGCTGGAAGGCCGGATTCACGTGCCGCGAAATGGGCCTTGATGCGGGCGTTTCCGGCAAAGGTGCTTTCGGTTTCCTCCGGCTCCTCAAGGCCGAGATCGCCGGCCGAGATCACGTTGATCCCGTATGGCGCAAGGAGCTCGCGAAATTCGGCAAGCTTGCCGGCGTTATGTGTGGCGATCACAAGATCCTTGCTCTCGAGGCGGCGCATCAGGAAACGGCTTCCATCTGCGCCTGCACCAGCTCGGCAATCCCCTTGTCAGCCAGCGAAAGCATGGATTCCATCTGATCGCGCGTGAAGGTGGAGCCTTCGGCCGACATCTGAATCTCGATCATCCTGCCATCGCCGAGCATGACGAAATTGCCGTCAACCCCCGCCTCGCTGTCTTCCGCGTAATCGAGATCGAGCACGGGCTGGCCGGCGTAGATCCCGCAGCTGACGGCGGCAACGGGCGCGATCAGCGGATCGCTCGTGATTTCGCCGGCTTTCAGGAGTTTGTTCACCGCAAGGCGCAGGGCCACCCATCCGCCGGTGATCGCCGCGCAGCGGGTGCCGCCATCGGCCTGGATCACATCGCAATCAATGGTGATCTGCCGCTCCCCAAGCGCAACCCGATCAACGCCTGCGCGCAGTGCCCGCCCGATAAGGCGCTGGATCTCCTGGGTGCGGCCGGACTGGCCGTTTTTCGCTTCCCGCCGCATTCGGGTGTTGGTGGCGCGCGGCAGCATGCCGTATTCCGCCGTTACCCAGCCAAGACCACCACCGCGCAGGAAGGGAGGCACACGATCCTCGATCGAAGCGGTGCAGAGCACATGCGTATCGCCGACTTTGATGAGGCAGCTTCCCTCGGCGTGTTTGGTGACGCCGGTTTCGATTGAAATCGGCCGCATCTGATCTAGATCTCTGCCTGAGGGGCGCATGTTATTTCCTTCCTTTGCGGGTTCGCGATCAGATACTCCCGCGCCCGCAGGAAAGGCAACCCTGATTGACCTCGAGCACACAACGCCTTTAATGGCAGGCAGAGTAAGAGGTAAGCCATGAATGCACGGGCAGAACTTCTGGAACAGTTGAATGAGCGCAGCCGCGAGGTGTTTCGCCTGCTGGTGGAAGGCTACCTCGAAACGGGCGCGCCTGTTGGCTCGCGCACCCTCACGCGCAGCCTCAGCGAGAAGATAAGCGCCGCGACGGTGCGCAACGTGATGCAGGATCTCGAATATCTCGGGCTCCTCGAATCGCCGCACGTGTCTGCCGGGCGGGTGCCGACGGAACTTGGCCTGAGGCTTTTCGTGGATGGCCTGCTGGAGGTGGGCGATCTCGGGGAGGAGGATCGCGAGAGGATCAACCGCACTCTCGGCGTGACTCACGGCCAGAACGATGCCGAAATCGGATCGCTTCTCGATCGCGTCGGCGCGGCGCTTTCGGGGCTCACACATGGCGCGAGCCTCGTGCTTGCGCCAAAGCATGAGGCACCGATCCGCCATATCGAATTCGTGAGCCTCGCGCCCGATCGCGCGCTTGTGGTGCTGGTGTTTGCCGATGGGCAGGTTGAAAACCGGGTGTTTACGCCGCCCCCGGGGCAGACGCCTTCATCCATGCGCGAGGCGGCGAATTTCCTGAATGCGCTGGCAGAGGGCCACACGCTCGAGGAATTGCGCGGTATCATCGCTAGAGAAATGCGCGAGCGGCGCCAGGAGCTGGACAAGCTGGCGCGCGATCTGGTGGAAAGCGGGATTGCGCTTTGGGAAAACGAAGGCGAGCCCCACGAGCGGCTGATCGTGCGAGGGCGGGCAAATCTTCTCGATGACGACGCGGCCGCGGAGGATCTCGAGCGCATCAAGGAGCTTTTCGACGATCTCGAGCGCAAGCGTGACATCGCCGAATTCCTCGAACTGACCGAGAAAGGCGAGGGCGTACGCATTTTTATCGGCTCGGAGAACAAACTCTTTTCACTTTCGGGTTCATCTCTCGTGGTTTCTCCCTATATGAACACAGACCGAAAGATTATTGGCGCGGTCGGAGTGATCGGGCCCACGCGGCTGAACTACGGACGTATCGTCCCGATCGTGGATTATACGGCGCAGCTCGTGGGCAGGCTTCTCTCCGATCAAGGCTAGAGGATGAACCATGTCGGAACAGAAAAGAGAGAATGTCGAGGAAGCGCCGGAGCTTCAGGATGCAGGCGAGGAAGCCGGCGAAGAGGCGTTCACCGAGGATGAGGGCTGGGCGGACGAGGAGCTTGAAGCCCTGCGTCAGGAGCGCGATGAATACAAGGATCGCTTCATGCGGGCGCTCGCGGATGCTGAAAACATCCGCAAGCGGGGCGAGCGGGATCGTCGCGAGGCCGAACGCTATGGCGGCTCGAAGCTCGCACGCGATCTGCTGCCCGTCTATGACAACCTGAAGCGGGCGATCGAGGCTGCGCGCGAAGAAGAGAGTGCCGCGTCGCAAGCCCTGATGGAAGGGATCGAGCTGACGATGAAGGAGCTCATCCGCGTTTTCGAAAAGCACGGCATCACCCTGGTTGCGCCCAAGGTGGGCGACAGGTTCGATCCGCAACTGCATGAGGCGATGTTCGAAGCCCCCGTGCCCGGCACCAAGGCCGGCGACATCATCCAGGTAAGCAATGACGGCTTCATCCTGCATGATCGCCTGTTGCGCCCCGCGCAAGTGGGCGTTTCGTCCACACCGAAAGATGCCGAGGCCGGGCAACAGGCCCAGCAGCAGGGGCAGTAATTCAGCCGGGCTTCTCGGCCAGGGCTTTCAGTTCGTAAACGAGATCGAGGGCCTGTTTCGGCGTAAGCTCGTCGGGGCAGGCCTTTTTTATGCGCTCCTCCACAGCGGATGATGCAGGCCGGGCATTGGCTGGTGTGCTGGGCGCGGCGCTGAAGAGGGGCAGATCATCGATCAGCGCCTTTTGCGCGGTGCCGCCTTCCCGCTCGCCCTTTTCAAGCGCCTCGAGCACCACTCGCGCCCGCTCGACCACCGCATCGGGAAGCCCGGCAAGCCGGGCCACCTGCACGCCATAGGAGCGGTCCGCCGCGCCCTTGCGCACCTCATGGAGGAAGATCACCTCGCCTTCCCATTCCTTGACGGCAACGGTGGCGTTCTCCAGCCCTTCGAGGCGTGCAGCGAGGTTGGTCAGCTCGTGATAATGGGTGGCAAAAAGGGCGCGGCATTTGTTGACGTCATGCAGATGCTCGAGCGTGGCCCAGGCGATGGAGAGCCCGTCATAGGTGGCGGTGCCGCGGCCGATTTCATCGAGGATCACGAGCGCGTTCTCATCCGCCTGGTTGAGGATCGCGGCCGTTTCCACCATTTCCACCATGAAGGTGGAGCGCCCGCGGGCAAGATCGTCCGACGCGCCCACCCGGCTGAACAGCTGGCTGACAATCCCGATCCGCGCCGAACGCGCGGGCACATGGGCGCCGATCTGCGCGAGAAGCGCGATCAGGGCGTTCTGGCGCAGGAAGGTGGATTTCCCGGCCATGTTGGGGCCTGTCAGCAGCCAGATATGGGCGCCATCGGTGCCGTCCGAGAGGGCGCAATCATTGGCGATGAAGCCCTCTGCGGCCTGGCGCTTCAGCGCCATTTCCACCACCGGATGCCGCCCGGCCTCGATTTCGAACGCGCGGGAATTTTCCACCCTGGGGCGGCACCAGCCTTCGGAGCGTGAAATCGTCGCGAAAGCGGCGGAGAGATCGATCTCGGCCATGGCTTTTGCACAGGCGGAAATGGCGGCGGAATGCTCAAGAACAAGCCCTTTCAGGCTTTCATAGAGCCGCTTTTCGATCTCGATCGCCCGGTTCCCGGCATTGTGTATGCGGGTTTCGAGATCCGAAAGCTCGAGTGTGGTGAAGCGCACGGCGTTGGCGGTGGTCTGGCGGTGGATGAAGGTTTCGCTCAGGGGCGGCGAGAGCATCTTCCTTGCATGTGTTGCCGGGGTCTCGATGAAGTAGCCGAGCACGTTGTTGTGCTTCACCTTCAGGGATTGAATGCCGGTTTCTTCAATATACTGCGCCTGGAGGGCGGCGATCACGCTGCGGCCCTCGTCGCGCAGCTTGCGCATCTCGTCGAGCTCCTCATCGTGGCCCGGCGCGATGAAGCCGCCTTCGCGGGCGATGATCGGCGGATCGGCGATCAGGGCCTCATCAAGTGCCTGATGGAGGGTTTCGAAGCCGGTGAGATCACGTGCGGCATCGGCAAGGAGCGCGGGAAGATCCTTGCCGGCAAGATGATCGTGCAGGGTTTCGGCCTGGGCAAGGCCATTTCTGATCGCGGCCAGATCGCGGGGGCCGGCGCGATCGAGGGCGAGGCGGGAAAGGGCGCGATCCATATCGGGCGCCTTGCGCAGCGCCTCGCGCAGGGTTTCTGAGAGATCTGCGTTTTCCGCCATGTAAGAGACGGAATCGAGCCGCTGTTCGATCACATCGAGCCGACGCGAGGGGCTCGAAAGCCGCCGCTCGAGCAGGCGCGCGCCGGGGGCCGTTACCGTGCGGTCAATCGCATGGAGGAGCGAACCCTCGCGCCCGCCGCTCAGGCTTTGGGTAAGCTCCAGATTGCGCCGCGTGGCGGCATCGATCTGCATCACCCCATCGAGAGCCTCACGCTGGGGCGGGCGCAGAAGAGGCAGCTTGCCGCGCTGGGTGATCTCTAGATAGTCGATCAATGCGCCCATCGCCGATAGCTCGGCCCTCGTGAACTGGCCGAAGGAATCGAGCGTGTTCACGCCGAAAAGGGCGCAAAGGCGCTTTTCGGCCGAGGTGCTGTCAAAGCTTGCCGGCGAAAGCGGGGTGAGGGCGCACGCGCTTTCCTCGATCAGGCTTTCGTAATCTTCGCGCCGGCTTTCGGAAAGGAGCACCTCGCTCGGGGCAAGGCGCGCAAGCTCGGGGCCGAGGCGCACCGGCGGGCAGGGCATCACGTGAAAGGCCCCGGTGGAGATATCGACCCAGGCAAGCGCCCCTTCGCCGCGCACATCGGCGTAAGACGCCAGAAAATTGTGCCGCCGCGCTTCGAGGAGGGAATCCTCGGTGAGCGTTCCGGGGGTGACGAGCCGCACCACCTCACGCTTCACCACCGCCTTGGAGCCGCGCTTCTTCGCTTCGGCCGGATCCTCCATCTGCTCGCAGACCGCCACGCGAAAGCCCTTGCGGATCAGGGTCTGGAAATAGCTTTCCGCCGCACGCACCGGCACGCCGCACATGGGGATATCCTGCCCCAGATGCTTGCCCCGCTTCGTCAGCGCGATATCGAGCGCCTCGGCCGCGGCCACCGCATCATCGAAGAACATCTCGTAGAAATCGCCCATCCGGTAGAACAGGAGCGCATCCTTGTGCTGCTCCTTGATCTCCAGATATTGCGCCATCATCGGCGTTATGGCGGCTTTCTGAACGGTCACTCTGCATCCCCCGTCAATTGCGCCGGATACTACAAACAGCCCGCACCAAGGGAAAGGCCGGATATTGCCGCCCGGCGGGAAGGGCGCTATTGGCTAGAGGTCCGACAAGGGAAATGAGAAAACATGGCCGACAAATCCAAGATCACGCCCGAAGAGGCGCTTTCCTATCACCACGAGCCGGTGCCGGGGAAATACGAAGTAGTGCCCACCAAACCGATGACGACCCAGCGCGAGCTATCGCTCGCCTACAGCCCCGGCGTGGCCGTGCCCGTGGAAGCGATCGCGGAAAACCCGGAATGCGCCTATGATTACACCAACAAGGGCAATATGGTGGCGGTGATCTCCAATGGCTCGGCGATCCTCGGCATGGGCAATCTCGGCGCGCTGGCCTCCAAGCCGGTGATGGAAGGCAAGGCGGTGCTGTTCAAGCGCTTTGCGGATGTGAACTCGATCGACATCGAGCTTGATACCGAAGATCCCCGGGCCTTCATCGATGCGGTGAAGCTCATGGGCCCGGCCTTTGGTGGCATCAATCTCGAGGATATCAAGGCGCCCGAGTGCTTCATCATCGAGCAGGAACTGAAGGAGATCATGGATATCCCCGTGTTCCACGACGATCAGCACGGCACGGCGGTGATCTGCGCGGCGGGGCTGATCAATGCGCTGGAGCTTTCCGGCAAGAAGCTCGAGGAATGCCGGATCGTGGTGAACGGTGCGGGTGCCGCCGGGATTGCCTGCCTGGAGCTTGTGAAGCGCATGGGTGCGCGGCCCGAGAACTGCCTCCTGTGCGATACCAAGGGGGTGATCTGGAAGGGCCGCAAGGAGGGCATGAACCAGTGGAAATCGGCCCATGCGGTGGAAACCGATGCGCGCACGCTGGAAGATGCGATGAAGGGCGCGGATGTGTTTCTCGGGGTTTCGGCCAAGGGCGCGGTGACGCCTGAGATGGTGGCTTCGATGGCCAAGGATCCGGTGATCTTCGCCATGGCCAATCCCGATCCCGAGATCACGCCCGAAGAGGCCCATGCCGTGCGCGATGATGTGATCGTGGCCACCGGGCGCAGCGATTATCCAAATCAGGTCAACAACGTGCTGGGCTTTCCCTATCTCTTCCGGGGCGCGCTCGATATCCACGCCCGCGCCATCAACGACGAAATGAAGATCGCCTGCGCCCGCGCGCTTGCGGGGCTCGCGCGCGAGGATGTGCCAGACGAGGTGGCCATGGCCTATGGCCGCAAGCTCACCTTCGGGCGCGATTACATCATTCCCGCCCCCTTCGATCCGCGCCTCATTCACACCATCCCGCCCGCCGTTGCCCAGGCGGGGATGGATACCGGCGTGGCCCGCCGCCCGATCATCGACATGGACGGCTACCGGGAATCGCTGAAGGAGCGGCTCGATCCCACCGCCTCGATCCTGCGCGGGCTGCAGGCGCGGGCGAAAGCCGCTCAGGCGCGCATGATCTTTGCCGAGGGGGATGATCCCCGCGTGCTGCGCGCTGCCGTGGCCTATCAGCGCGCCGGGCTTGGCCATGCGCTCGTGGTGGGGCGCGAGGCGGATGTGTCGCAGAAGCTGGAAGCGGCCGGACTTGGCGATGCCGTCAGTGAGCTAGAGGTGGTGAACGCGGCCAACACGCCACATCTCGAGGAATACAAGGATTACCTCTACAAGCGTCTCCAGCGCAAAGGTTATGACAAGGCCGATGTGCACCGCCTCGCGGCCCATGACCGCCACGTCTTTTCGGCCCTGATGCTGGCGCACGGCCATGGCGATGGGCTGGTGACGGGGGCCACCCGCAAATCCGCCCATGTGCTCGATCTGATCAACAAGGCCATTGATGCCTCGGCGAAGGATGGCGCCGTGGGCGTGACGGCGGTTCTGCACAAGGGGCGGATCGTGCTTGTTGCCGATACGCTGGTGCATGAATGGCCCGATGAGGAAGATCTCGCCACCATCGCCGAGCGCAGCGCGGATGTGGCCCGCTCTCTCGGGCTGGAGCCGCGCGTGGCCTTCGTGAGCTTCTCCACCTTCGGCTATCCCGTTTCCGAACGCGCCGAGAAGATGCACCTCGCCCCGGGCGTTCTTGATCGCCGGGGGGTGGATTTCGAATATGAAGGCGAGATGACGGTGGATGTGGCGCTCAATCCCAAGGCCATGGCGGCCTATCCCTTCTCGCGGCTTTCCGGGCCGGCGAATATCCTGGTGGTGCCTGCGCGCCATTCGGCCTCCATCTCGGTCAAGCTGATGCAGGAAATGGCCGGCGCGACCGTGATCGGCCCGATCCTTGCCGGGGTGGATCACTCGATCCAGATCTGCTCCACGGTTTCGACGGCGAACGATATCCTGAACATGGCCATTCTTGCGGCCAGCAAGGTGGGCTGAATGACGATCTTCAACCTCGGCTCGATCAATGCCGATCATTCATACGATGTGCCCCGTTTTCCCCGCCCCGGCGAAACGCTGGCGGCCAGCGGTTTTGCCACCGGCCTTGGCGGCAAGGGGGCCAATCAATCGGTTGCGGCCGCCCATGCGGGATCGAAGGTCGTGCATATGGGGGCCGTGGGCGCGGATGGCGCCTGGGCGATCGAGCGGTTGCGGGGCTGGGGGATTGATGTTGCCCATGTGCAGATGATCGAGGAACCCACGGGCCATGCGATCATCTATGTAAATGCCAGTGGCGAAAACGAGATCGTCATCTACAGCGGGGCGAACCTCCGGATAGGCCCCGGCGCGGTCCGCGATGCGCTGGGGAGTGCCGGAAGAGGCGATACCCTGCTCCTCCAGAACGAAACCAACCTTCAGAAAGAGGCGGCCGCGATGGCACGCGAGAAGGATATGCGCATCATCTATTCCGCCGCCCCCTTTTCGCAGCAGGCGCTGAAAGCCATCCTGCCCTTCGCCTCCATCGTGATCATGAATGCGGTCGAATACGAGCAATTTCGCGCCGGATCAGGGTCTGACAAGGCGCAAAAGGGGCTTGAAGGGATACTCGTGACCCGAGGCGCCGAGGGTGCGGACTGGATCAGCCCCGGGAGCGGTGCGAAGGAGCATGTGCCGGCATTTCCCGCCGAGCCCGTTGATACCACGGCCGCTGGGGATACCTTTGCGGGATATTTCGCCGCTGGGCTGGATCAGGGCATGACCGCCCTAGAAGCCATGCGCCTTGCCTCCGCCGCCGCGGCGCTCAAGATTACCCGTCCCGGCACGGCAGACGCCATCCCGACGCGCGATGAGGTCGAGGCCTATATCGCTTCAGTGGCGTGAGGCAAAGGGCGCGGCTCTACCCCAGAGCTGGCGCACTCGTCTGTCACGGCCGCAGGCACGGCGATAGGCCCGGTAGGCATCTGCCTTGCGCCTGATGCCGAAGCGGGTGATCACCCTGTCGCGGCTCTTGTAATAATTCTGATGGTAGGCGCCAGCGGGATAGAAACGCCTGGCCGGCAGGATCTGGGTGACGATCCTGCGCCCGAGGGCGCGCTGCGCCTCACGTCTTGCCGCAAGCGCCGCGGCTTTCTGCCGTTTGTCCTGGTAGAAGATCGCGGTGCGATAAGTCGGGCCGCGATCACAGAACTGCCCGCCCGCGTCCGTCGGATCGATCGAGCGGAAGAAGAGATGGAGGATCTTTTCATATGAAATCCTCGCCGGATCATAGATGATCTTCACCGCCTCGAAATGGCCGGTGCCACCGCGCGATACCTGCCTGTAGGACGGATTTTTCGCCCTGCCGCCGGTGAAGCCCGAGATTACCTCGATCACCCCCGGCACGCTTTCGAAATCGGATTCGACGCACCAGAAACAGCCGCCGGCGACTATGGCAGTTTCCTTTCTGCCGGCATGGGCCTTCTGGCTGTGCGCCATGAACCCGACAACGAGAAGGATCGTCAGGAGCAGCTGACGAAGCAGGGCAGTATTGCTCATTTTTCACGTCTCCCACAGAATTCGGGATAGCATGCGCGCCCGCCTTGGCCGCGGCAAGGCACCTCACAGGGAGGTGACATGATTTTACCGCTTGGCCCTTCCTTGCCGCCTCGCTAACCTCCCAATGATCGGAGGGGCCATGCGAAAGATAACCACACATCAAGCCGAGGACGATGCGCGCAATGCCGATATCCTCATATGGGTCAACGGCGCGCTGAAACCTCGCAATGAGGCTGTTGTCAGTGTCTATGACAGCGGATTCATGCTGGGTGACGGCATTTGGGAAGGTTTGCGGCTCTACAACGGGCGCTGGGCGTTTCTCGATGAGCATCTCGATCGGTTGTTCGAGGCGGCGAAGGCGATCGATCTCGATATCGGCATGGATCGCGCCGGCGTGATCGCTGCGCTCGAAGAAACACGCCAAGCGAACCGCATGGAAACGGATGTGCATGCCCGCCTGATGATCACCCGGGGCGTGAAGGCGCGCCCCTTTCAGCATCCCTCCCTCAGCCGTTCGGGGCCGACCATTGTCATCATCATGGAGCATTCGCGCCCGAAGCTCCCCCGCCCCGTGCGGCTTGCCACCGTGCCCCATATCCGCGGCCTGCCGATGAGCCAGGATCCCAAGCTCAACAGCCATTCCAAGCTCAACTGCGTGCTGGCCTGCATCGCGGCCGAAAAGGCCGGGGCGGATGAAGCGCTCATGCTCGATGTGCATGGATTCGTGAACACCACAAACGCCTGCAATTTCTTCATCGTGCGCAAGGGCGAGGTTTGGACAAGCACGGGCGATTACTGCATGAACGGCATCACCCGCGCCAAGGTGATCATGCTTTGCCGGCAGGCCGGGATCCCGGTGTTCGAGCGCAATTACTCGCTTGTCGATACCTATGGCGCCGACGAGGCTTTTCTGACAGGCACTTTCGGCGCGCAAACACCCGTGAGCGAGATTGACGGGCGAAAGATCGGCGATGGCACGATGGGGCCGCTCACGGCGCGCATCCGTGCGCTTTACAAGGATCTGATCGCGCGGGAGTGCGGGGCATGAAGATCGCCATGTGGTCCGGGCCGCGCAATCTTTCGACGGCCATGATGTATGCCTTCGCGGCGCGCGGCGATTGCGCCGTGGTGGACGAGCCCTTCTATGCGGCCTATCTGGCCCGCACCGGCCTCGATCATCCGATGCGCGCTGAAATACTCGCGTCTCAATCGGCGGATCCGGAAGCGGTGATTGAGGCACTGACAGCCTCTGATCCGGCCCAAAAGCCCCATTTCTACCAGAAGCACATGGCGCATCACATGGTCGATGGCATTCCCCGCGAATGGATGGCGGACATGAAAAACGTGTTTCTGATCCGCCATCCGGCCCGGGTGGTTGCCAGCTATGCGAAGAAGCGGGAAGCGCCCACGCTCGATGATCTGGGCTTTCGCCAGCAGGCGGCGCTTTTCGCTGAATGCCGGGCGCGGGGCGAGGCGCCCATCGTGATCGACAGCGCCGATATCCGGGCCGATCCGCCGGCCATGCTGCGCAAGCTGTGCGCGGCTCTCGGCCTCGCTTTCACCGATCGCATGCTCACATGGCCCGCCGGCGGCATCCCCGAAGACGGCGTCTGGGCCGCGCATTGGTATGGCGCCGTGCACCGCAGCACGGGCTTCGCCGGCCCCGAAGGGCCGCTGCCAAGGCTGGATGGCGAATACGCGGCCTTGGCGGAGAAGGCCCGTCCCTTTTACGAGGCTCTGGCGGGCCATCGGCTGACATGACCCGCTGAGCGACTATATGAGGGCGGCACCCGACCGCGGGCGGAAGCGAAGCGCCCGCCCATGGGGGCGGTCGGGCGCTGCCCGGCTTTGCCGCCGGGCCAGTCTCCAATTGAGCAGTCGATCCACTGCTTATCGTGCTAGTGGAAATCCAAACTACTAGACGCAGTGCCCACGTTTGGACTGTAAAACAAGGTCAATGTCCGAATTTGAAGCTCAATTTCAGACGCGAATTCAATGCCTTACGATTTCACCCGCCGATCGCGCGCCGCGAGAAGCTTCAGGCGCAGGGCGTTGAGCTTGATGAAGCCCTCGGCATCCTTCTGGTCATATGCGCCGGCGTCATCCTCGAAGGTCACGTGCTCCTCGCTGTAGAGCGAGTGATCCGACCAGCGGCCAACGGTGCGTGCAAGGCCCTTGTAGAGCTTGAGGCGCACGGTGCCGGTTACGTGCTCCTGGCTCTTGTCGATCAGGGCCTGGAGCATCTCGCGCTCGGGGGAGAACCAGAAGCCGTTATAGATCAGCTCGGCATAGCGCGGCATCAGATCATCCTTCAGATGCGCCGCGCCGCGATCGAGCGTGATCTGCTCGATGCCACGATGGGCTTCGAGGAGGATCGTGCCGCCCGGGGTTTCGTAGATCCCGCGCGATTTCATGCCGACGAAACGCCCCTCCACAAGATCGAGCCGGCCGATCCCGTGCTTGCCGCCAAGCTCGTTGAGCCGCGTCAGAAGCGCGGCAGGCGAGAGCTTTTCGCCATTGACAGAGACGGCATCGCCCCGCTCGAAGCCGATTTCCACATATTCGGGCTGATCGGGCGCATCCTCGGGATTGACGGTGCGCTGATACACGTAATCGGGCGCTTCCACCGCCGGATCCTCGAGCACCTTGCCCTCTGAGGAGGTGTGCAGGAGGTTGGCGTCCACGCTGAAGGGGGCCTCGCCGCGTTTGTCTTTCGCGATCGGGATCTGGTGTGCTTCGGCGAACTCGAGAAGCTTCGTGCGGCTTGTCAGATCCCATTCCCGCCAGGGCGCGATCACCTTGATATCGGGGTTGAGCGCATAGGCGGCAAGCTCGAAACGCACCTGATCGTTGCCCTTGCCGGTGGCGCCGTGGGCGATGGCATCGGCGCCGGTTTCAGCGGCGATTTCGATCAGCCGTTTG
>JALVEX010000141.1 GCA_027030435.1 Paracoccaceae bacterium | reverse complement strand
CCCATCACGCGGGTGATCTCGTTGCCCGCGAGGCCCTCGGTGAGCACCTTCATCACCGGAATGCCGCCCGCCACGGCCGCTTCGAAGCGGATCACATGGCCCTTCGCCTCGGCCGCCTCGGCCAGCGCCTGGCCATGGATGGCAAGCATGGCCTTGTTGGCCGTCACCACATCCTTGCCCGCCGCGATCGCGGCTTCGGTGGCGGCCTTGGCCGGGCCGTCGCTGCCGCCCATCAGCTCCACGAACACATCCACGTCCTCGCGCCGCGCCAGCGCCACGGGATCGTCCTCCCAGGCGTAGGCGGAAAGGCTGATGCCGCGATCCTTGTCGCGCGAGCGCGCGCTGACGGCGCTGATCTCGATCGCCCGCCCGGCGCGCGCGGCCAGCATCTCGCCGTGCCGGCGGATGATTTTCACAACCCCCATGCCCACGGTTCCGAGGCCGGCGATTCCGAGGCGCAGGGGGGTGCTCATGCGTGGGCTCCAATGGTTCGTGATCGGCAGGTTTTCCTGAATGGCTCTGTAAAGGCTAATCCCGCCCGTTGCAACGCAAAGCCGGCCCCGCCTTGCCCGGGCTTTCAGCCGCGAAAACGGCTGAGGGCGGAAAGGAGGCGGGCGCGTTCGGCGGCGGTGAGCACCGGGCGCGCGGCAAGGGCGCGGGCGCGGGCGCGCAGGCGGGCGACGCGGGCTTTCATTTCATCCGCCGCCTCGGGGGCGAGGCGATCCGTGCCGCGCCTGGCGAGAAGCGCGTCCATCGGCAGGAGCGCGGGGTAGGGCGCGCGCCGGGCCTCGGGGCCGATCCGGGCCTCAAGCTCGGGAAACGGCGTGCAGCCGGCGATCAGCAGGCACAGCAGGGGGCCGGCGGCGCGAGATAATCCGCAGGGGGATCCGGGAATGGATGATTTCAGCGCCATGAGGCCTCCGAAACTGAACCACTGTCTGAGCCATTGCACGAACCGTTTTTCGGTCCGCTGTCCGCTCCATCCCTCCATACAGGGGCGGGGCGGCGCTCCACAAGCCGCTTTGAAATGAACGCCCGTTCATATAAAATCGCCCCATGGCGAGGAAAACCGGATCACATGCCGAGATCACCGGCCCCAGGGTGCGCGCGGCGGCACAGAAGCTGTTTGCACGCATGGGCTATGCCGCCGTTTCCATGCGCCGGATCGCCGAGGAGGTGGGGGTGCAGGCCGGCGCGCTCTATCTCTACACGCCCGACAAGCAGACCCTGCTTTACGATCTGATGAAGGCCCATATGGAAGAGCTTCTCGAGGCTTGGGCGGCGGCCGGGAAGGGCGGCGATCCGCTGGCCCGGCTCGAGGCCTTCGTGCGCTTCCACATCCGCTTTCATCTCGAGCGGCCCGATGCCGTCTTCATCGCCTATATGGAGCTGCGCAATCTGGAGGCGGAGAATTTCGCCCGCATAGAGGCCCTGCGCAAGGCCTATGAGGATGAGCTTGAGGCCATCCTCGCCGATGGCCGCGCCGCCGGGCTTTTCGACGTGCCAGATACCAAGCTCGCCACCCTCGCGCTGATCGCGA
This sequence comes from Paracoccaceae bacterium, assembly GCA_027030435.1. Classification (GTDB taxonomy): domain Bacteria; phylum Pseudomonadota; class Alphaproteobacteria; order Rhodobacterales; family Rhodobacteraceae; genus WFVA01. The sequence continues at coordinate 2,295 of JALVEX010000141.1, read as the reverse complement.
TGCTGACGGGCGTCAATACCTGGTATCGCGAGGGCGGGCGGCTCTCGCGCGAGCGCATCGAGAGCATCTATCTCGACATGGCGCTCGGCGCGGTGGGCGCAGAGGCCGGGCGGGCGCGCGCGATGGCCGCGCCTAGCCGGGAAGCGGAATGATCCATGTTCGGGGCTGCCGCGGCCGGGCGGGGGATTGCGGATGGGGCGGGCAATTGAGCCGCATTTCAGCGGCCTTGCGGGGCGCCTTCCCGTCAGCCCTTTCGCATGCCGCTCAGCGCTCCCGCGATCCATTCGCCAATGAGGCCGAGCCCGTTGCCGATGATCAGCGAGAGCAGAACGAGCGCCGCCGCATTCGCGATTGCAAGGATGTCATCGAGGATAACGCCGCGCATCAGCAGGAAGGCCGCCATGGCGCCAAAGCCGCCAAGGCCTGCGGCAAGGGCGCCGGGCGCGAGGAGAGGCGCGCCCAGAACCATGGCAAACACCGCCATGCCGATGATGACCGAGGCCTCCGCCGCCGCGCCCGCAAGGGCTCCGATGAGGAAGAGGGCAACAGCGGCCAGGCCCACCCCCCAGAGGATGGCCAGGGCCGATCGCGTGAAGCCGCCGAGCCCGCCGCCGCCTTCACCGCGGCAATGAAAGTATCCGCCCCAGCCGATGAACAGCGCCCAGAGCTGCAGCCCGGATGAGGTGGCAAGGCAGAGATAGCTCGCCGCCATGGCGAGAATGCCGCTGGTGAGTGCCTGTGCGGTTACGGGTTTCATCTTCGCTTCCCGATGGCCCTGTTGATCAATCGCTTATAGGGGCAATTCCCGCGCCTGTCGCCCTTCTCATGGCGCATCGCGGGCCGGTGGGATTGCGCTCCGGGCAAGGGGGCAGGCAAGGCTTCGGGCGCGCGCCCCCTTGCCGCCGGCGCCTTCAGAGCCGGGCCAGACGTTCGGTGAGGATAGAGAAGAAGCGCTCCGCATCGAGATCGCCGATGAACATGGCATTGGGCGCGCGGTCCGTGACCCGCCACCAGTCCGCCACCGTCATCCCCAGCGTGAGCTTGGATTGCGTTTCCACTTCCACATTGATGAAACGCCCGGTGAAGAGGCGCGGCGCGAGCAGCCAGGCGATCACCGTGGGATCATGGAGCGGCGCGCCGTCGGAGCCGTATTTCTCGCGGTCGAATCGCTCGAAGAAATCCGTCATCTCCGCCACTGCCTTGCCGACGGGCGTGCCAAGGGCGCGGAAGGCCTCGTTGCGCGCGCGCGTCACCAGCGCCTTGTGCGTGACGTCAAGCGGCATCATGGTGATCTTCGCGCCGGATTTCAGCACGATTTCAGCCGCTTCGGGATCGACATAAATGTTGAATTCGGCGGTGGGCGTGATGTTGCCCACCTCGAAATAGGCGCCCCCCATGAGCACGATCTCCTGCACGCGCTCAATGATGTCGGGCGCGCGATCGAAGGCGGTGGCGATATTGGTGAGGGGGCCGAGCGGGCAGAGGGTGACGGTGCCGGCAGGTTCGCGGCGCAGGGTCTCGATGATGAAATCCACCCCGTGCTGATCCTGAAGCGGCATCTCGGGATCCGGGAGATCGGGGCCATCGAGGCCTGTCTTGCCATGCACATGCTCGGCCGTCACCAGCCGGCGCACCAGCGGCGCGTCGCAGCCCGCGAACACCGGCACATCCGGCCGCCCGGCCAGTTCGCACACGATGCGGGCGTTTTTCGAGGTGAGATCGAGCGGCACGTTGCCGGCCACGGTGGTGATCCCGAGCACCTCGATATCCTCGGGGCTGGCGAGCGCGAGCAGGATGGCGATGGCGTCATCCTGGCCGGGGTCCGTATCGATGATGATCTTGCGGGGGTCCTTGGGCATGGGCGACCTCTGATCCTGGGCGTTGCATTTCGGGGCCGAGCATTGCCGCAGCGGGCCGGCTTGTCCAGTGCTAGGGGCGCAAGGTTAAGGAGTGGCAAACGGCGGAGCTGTTTTCAGGTGGAAAATGCAAGGAGAAAGCCGGCCTGGGCGGCGATGTAGGTGATCCACACGGCGCGCGCGAGCCAGGCCTTCAGGCCACCCGCGCGCGCCCCCTTCCCGCTTCCGATCACGAAGGTTTCGAGCGCGAGCAGCGCATCCGAAAGCATGAAGAGGAGCGCCGCCGCGCGCGCGGGCGCGTATCCCCCGGGCAGGCCGAGCGCCATGAGCCCCATGGCGGCGATCACCGCTACATAGGCACGCACCGGCCATCCGAGCGCGCCGGTGCGCGGCGCGAGCCAGATTTCGGTGGAGAGCGCGGCAAGGATCAGCGCGAGCG
>JALVEX010000140.1 GCA_027030435.1 Paracoccaceae bacterium | reverse complement strand
TCGCTCTGGCCCGCGAGGCCGGCCACAGGACAGGCGTCGTCATCTGCGACGAGGCCGAGACGCTCGGCATCAACACGCGCGAAGAACTGGCCCGCGCCGAAAGCCTCTTCCAGCAGGAAAAACGCCGCGAGGCGGCGGAAAACGGGATCACGCTGATCGCCCCCGAAACCGTCTTCTTCGCCATCGACACGGTGATCGGACGCGATGCGCTGATCGAGCCCCATGTGGTGTTCGGCCCCGGGGTCACGGTGGAGAGCGGCGCGCGCATCCGTGCCTTCAGCCATCTTGAGGGCTGCCATGTCTCGCGCGGGGCGGTGGTGGGCCCCTATGCGCGGCTGCGCCCGGGCGCCGAGCTTGCCGAGGATGTGCGGGTGGGCAATTTCGTCGAGATCAAGAACGCGCGGATCGAGGAAGGGGCGAAGGTCAATCACCTCTCCTATGTCGGCGATGCGCGGGTGGGCGAAGCGGCCAATATCGGCGCCGGCACCATCACCTGCAATTATGACGGGGTGATGAAGCACCATACCGATATCGGCGCGCGCGCCTTCATCGGCTCCGATACCATGCTGGTGGCGCCGGTGAAGGTGGGCGACGGCGCGATGACGGCCACGGGCTCGGTCATCACCGAGGACGTGCCTGCCGAGGCGCTGGCCATTGCCCGCGCCCGCCAGGAGGTAAAGCCGGGGCTGGCGAAGAAGCTGTTTGCACGGCTGCGCGCCCTCAAGGCGAAGGCCGGCGGCGGCAGCGCGAAGGGATAGGGTGAGATGTGCGGTATTGTCGGGGTTCTCGGGCGCCACGAGGTTGCGCCGCTGATCGTGGAGGCGCTGAAGCGGCTCGAATACCGGGGCTATGACAGCGCCGGCATCGCAACGGTGAACGAAGAAGGCCGGCTCGATCGCCGCCGCGCGGTGGGCAAGCTCGTCAATCTCTCCGATCTCCTGGTGCACGATCCCCTGCCCGGCAAGGCCGGGATCGGCCACACCCGCTGGGCCACACATGGCGTGCCCTCCGTCAGCAATGCCCACCCCCACAGGGCCGGGCCGGTGGCGGTGGTGCATAACGGCATCATCGAGAATTTCCGCGAATTGCGCGAGGAGCTCGCCGCCGCGGGCCTCGCCTGCGAAACCGATACCGATACCGAAACCGTGGCGCTCATGGTGCAGCGCTTTCTCGCCGAGGGCGAAAGCCCGCTCGAGGCCGTGCGCGCCACCCTCGCCCGCCTCGACGGCGCCTTCGCGCTCCTCTTCCTCTTCGAAGGCGAGGCGGATCTGATGATCGCCGCGCGCAAGGGCTCGCCGCTCGCCATCGGCCACGGCGAGGGCGAGATGTTCGTGGGCTCCGACGCCATCGCGCTTGCCCCCCTCACCCCCCGCATCACCTATCTCGAGGAAGGCGATCTCGCCGTCATCACCCGCGCCGGCGCCGAAATCCTTGACGCAGACGGCAAGCGCGCCAACCGGCCGGTGAAAACGGTGCATCTCGATGCCACCCGCATCGAAAAGGGCGGCTACCGGCATTTCATGGCCAAGGAAATCGCCGAACAGCCGGCGGTGCTCGGCGATGCGATTTCCCATTACATCACCGAAGGCAGGATCAATATCGCCGCAGAAGATATTGATTTCACACAATATGACCGGATCACCATGGTCGCCTGCGGCACCGCCTATTATGCCTGCCTGACGGCGAAATACTGGTTCGAGCAGATCGCACGCATCCCCGTCGATGTGGACGTGGCCAGCGAATTCCGCTACCGCGAGCCGCCGATCGCGCCGCGCACGCTGGCGGTTTTCGTCAGCCAGTCGGGCGAAACGGCCGACACGCTCGCCGCCCTGCGCTATTGCAGGGGCCGGGCCGATCGCATCGCTTCGGTGGTGAACGTGGCCGAAAGCACCATCGCGCGCGAAAGCGATATCGCGCTGCCGATCCTCGCCGGCGTCGAGGTGGGCGTGGCCTCCACCAAGGCCTTCACCTGCCAGCTTCTGGTGTTGCTCGCCATGGCGCTGAAGGCGGCGGAGACGCGCGCTGAGATCGCGCCCGAGGCCCTGGCCGCGCATCTCGAGGATCTGCGCCGCCTGCCGGGCCTCATGAGCCATGCGCTCACAATCGGCCCCGCAACCGAAGCCGTGGCGCGCAGGCTTTCGGAGGCTGACGACATCCTCTTCCTCGGGCGCGGCGCGCTGTTTCCGCTCGCCCTTGAAGGCGCATTGAAGCTCAAGGAAATCAGCTACATACACGCCGAAGGTTACGCATCGGGAGAGCTCAAGCACGGCCCCATCGCCCTCATCGACGAACACATGCCCGTGGTGGTCATGGCGCCGCGCGACAATCTCTTCGAAAAGACCGTCTCCAACATGCAGGAGGTGATGGCACGCGGCGGCAAGGTGCTGCTGATCTCGGACGCGCGCGGCATCGAAACGGCCGGCGAGGGCCTGTGGGAAAGCATCGCCATGCCCGAATCTTCCCCCCTTACCGCCCCGATCCTCTATGCCGTTCCGGCCCAGCTTCTGGCCTATCACACCGCCGTCGCCAAGGGCACGGATGTGGACCAGCCCCGCAATCTCGCGAAATCCGTGACGGTAGAATAAAGCTGCGGCGCATCCCCCATCATTGGTCGATAAATATCCCCGGGGTGAATTGCCCCGAAAGGGGCAAGAGGGGCAGGCAGCCCCTCATGGCCCGGCCATCCGCCGCCGCTTCCGGCCATTGACATCCCCTGCCCCCGTGCCCAGATAGGGGGCGGCGGGTTCTGCCCTTCCCGTGAACGGGTCAAATTCCGGTGGCCTTAAGCAATTCCGAGGGAGCTGGCTCTGTCCGGATCGTGGTCCGGTTACCTGGCGCCCACCTGTATGAACAGGTCCTCGGGAATGAGACACCCGCACGGTCGTGGTGGGCCCGCCGCTCGAAATCTCCACGCGCTGCGCCTTTTGATGGCGCAGGATGCCTCCGGCGGGGATATTTTCAGGACCAGTGATGATAGAGCAAGGCGCAAGAACCCAGCCGCGCGGGCTTTGCTGCTGGCGCGGCCCAGATCAGGCGCGTTTGTGCGGTTCTTCCGCCGGGATGGCAACGGGCAGCATCTCGAGCACCGGCTCGCGCGCGCCCTTGCCGCCCTTGGGATCGTCGTCCTTCTCGGCCATGCTCATCACCGCGATGCTCATCTGCACGCCGGCGAACACGATGCCGTTGAACACGAAGAGCATCAGCACCGCGATCCAGCCCATGTCGGAATTGGAAATGAGTCCCCAGAGATTGGCCACGTTGAACCACAGAAGCGCGCTGACGAACAGGGCCGAGAGGCCGTAGCCGATCAGGACATGGCGGATATACATGCGAACCAGTTCGGGCATTGGGCGAGTCTCCGATGTTGGCGCGATTCCTGTTTTCAATGTAGGGCGCAGACCCATAAACCACAAGCCACCAGTTTGGCAGATTTTCGTTCTGACCAGGCGCAAGAGCGCAGGAATAGTGGCTCTATTTCAAGCTCTTGCAACGCAGTCAGGGCGAAAATCCGCCTGAGCCCCAGGGCGCGATCCTCGCTTCATCTCAATAGCTCGGACCGATTGCAAAGGGAGCCACCCTGTGCGGCGCGCCCCAAGCTATTGATATCTCGCGAGGATTGCGCTGGTGGCTTGTGGTTTATGGGTCTGCGCCCTGGCAATCCGCGCGCCGTTTCCAAGCCCCAACTTGCCGCGGGGCGGGCTTTCAGAATGCTTCGGGCCTTGCCTCGCGGGCCATGTGATCGAGCACCGCATTGACGAATTTCGCCTCCCGGCCCTCCGGGAAGAAGGCCTTGGCCACATCCACATATTCGCTGATCACCACCTTGGGCGGCGTCTGCCCCAG
>JALVEX010000139.1 GCA_027030435.1 Paracoccaceae bacterium | reverse complement strand
AACCGCTGCCAGCTGTTCGGCCCCGGCTCGCGCCCGGCGATCTTCGAGAAGATGGCGAAAAGCGAGGCGGACGTGATCAACCTCGATCTCGAAGACAGCGTCGCCCCCGGCGACAAGGAAAGCGCCCGCCGGAACGTGATCGAGGCGATCGGCGATATCGACTGGGGCAACAAATATCTCAGCGTGCGGATCAACGGGCTCGATACGCCATATTGGTATCGCGACGTGGTGGACCTTCTCGAAAACGCCTCCGAGCGACTCGATCAGATCATGATCCCGAAAGTGGGCAATGCCTCCGATATCTATGCTGTGGACGCGCTGGTGAGCGCGATCGAGGCCGCGAAGGGGCGCAACAAGAGGATCAGCCTCGAGGTGATCATCGAAAGCGCCACCGGCATTTCCCATGTGGAGGAAATCGCCGCCGCGAGTCCCCGCCTGCAGGCAATGAGCCTTGGCGCCGCCGATTACGCGGCTTCGATGGGCATGCAGACGACCGGCATCGGCGGCACCCAGGAAAACTACTACATGCTCCATGACGGCAGAAAATACTGGGGCGATCCCTGGCATTGGGCGCAGGCCGCGATCGTGGCCGCCTGCCGCACCCATGGCGTGCTGCCGGTAGATGGTCCCTTCGGCGACTTTTCGGATGACGAGGGCTACATCGCCCAGGCGCGCCGTTCGGCCACCCTCGGCATGGTCGGCAAATGGGCGATCCATCCCAGGCAGATCGCGCTGGCCAACCAGGTGTTCACCCCCTCCGAGGAACAGGTGAAGGAAGCGCGCGAGATCCTGAAGGCCATGGCGGAGGCCAAGGCGCGGGGCGAAGGCGCCACCGTCTACAAGGGCCGGCTGGTGGATATCGCCAGCATCAAGCAGGCCGAGGTGATCGTGCGTCAGGCGGAAATGATCGATGGCTGAAGGGCGCCCGGATCTGGTGCTGCTGCACACGGCCGAGGCGCATGTTGCGCGGTTTGATGAAATCGCGCAACGCATCGCGCCGAAAGCCGCCTTGCAGCATCACATCCGCCCCGAATGGCTCGCCCTGGCCCGGAAGCATGGCCTGACGGAAAGCCTGAGAGCGGAATTTGCGGAATTCGTGCAGGCGCAACCGGCGCCCGTGCTGTGCACCTGCACCTCTCTCGGCCCGCTCGCGGATGAAGCCGGCGCGATTCGCATCGATCGGCCCATGATGCAGGAGGCGGCCAGGCATGGCTCACCTATTGCGATGGCCTACTGTGTGGAAAGCACCTGCGCCCCCAGCATGGCGCTTTTGCGCGAATGCCTTGAGGAGGCGGGCCACGAGCCCGGGATCCGCGCCATTGAAATAACCGAGGCGTGGCCGGCCTTCGAGGCGGGGGACGGGCCCGCCTTCACGCAAGCCATAGCAAGGGCCATCCGCCTGCACCTCGCCGCCTTCCCCGACACGCGCGCAGTGGTTCTGGCCCAAGCCAGCATGAGCGATGCCGCCCCGCTTCTGGCCGATACGCCGCCGGTAGTGACTTCACCCGAGAGCGCGCTGCGCGCTGCGCTTGCCTCCTGAGGCTCTAGCGGGTGCGCGAGCACGCCGAATGCAGTGCCAATACTGCTGCAATAGAATCCTGCCAAGCTTCCGCCCGTTGCAAATCTTCTCCCCGCCCTGCATATAACATGCCGACACGATCCCGGAGAGCAGCATGAACAACTATCTGGACTTCGAGAAGCCGCTGGCCGAAATCGAGGGCAAGGCGGAAGAGCTGCGTGCCCTGGCGCGCCAGAACGAAGAGATGGATGTGGAGAAGGAGGCCGCCGCGCTCGATGCCAAGGCCGAGGCCTTGCTTGCCGATCTCTATGAAAATCTCTCGCCTTGGCGCAAGTGTCAGGTAGCCCGCCATCCCGACCGCCCCCACACCCGCGACTATATCGAAGCGCTGTTCAGCGAATACACCCCGCTCGCGGGAGATCGCAATTTCGCCGACGATCATGCGGTGATGGGCGGCCTTGCCCGCATGAATGACCGCCCGGTGATGGTGATCGGGCTCGAAAAGGGGCATGATACGAAATCGCGGATCGAGCGGAATTTCGGCATGGCCCGCCCCGAGGGCTACCGCAAGGCCATCCGCCTGATGGATCTGGCCGATCGTTTCGGCCTGCCCGTGATCACCCTCGTTGACACGCCCGGCGCCTACCCCGGCAAGGGTGCCGAGGAGCGTGGGCAATCGGAAGCCATCGCGCGCTCCACCGAGAAATGCCTTCAGATCAAGGTGCCGCTGATCTCGGTGATCATCGGCGAGGGCGGCTCCGGCGGCGCCGTGGCACTCGCCACGGCCAACAAGCTGATCATGCTGGAACATTCCGTCTATTCCGTGATCTCGCCGGAGGGCTGCGCCTCGATCCTGTGGAAGGATGCCGAGAAGATGCGCGAAGCGGCAGAGGCCCTCAAACTGACGGCGCAGGATCTCCACAGGCTCGGTGTGGCCGATGTGATCGTCAAGGAGCCCGTGGGCGGGGCGCAGCGCGATCGCGAAGCCACGATCGAAGCCGTGGGGCGGGCGCTTGAAGCCGCGCTGGCGGAATTTGCGCGCAAGAAACCAGATACCATTCTGAAGCACCGGCGCAGGAAATATCTCGAAATGGGCCGCAAGGGCCTGGCCGCCTGACGCCAGCACTTAGCGGCAGGCGCTGGCTCTGCCTCCGGCGGGGATATTTTCCGGACCAGTGATGAACAGGCCGTTCATCGAAGCGCGCGGCGCGTCGGATGGAGATCACTTTCCTTGTGCGCGCTTGCGGCTGACCTTCTTGCGTGCCTTGGCGGATTTCGTCTTGCCACGCGCCGCCTTGCGCCCCGTTTTCCCCTTGCCCGAACGCGAGGATCTCCGCCCTTTCGGGAGGGGTTTGCCGTCAACTTCCAGAAGCTCGAACATGAGCCCGCCCGTGAGCGGCACCGCCTCGACAAGGCGCACCGTCACCGGCGTGCCGAGGGCGAGCCTGAGGCCGGTTTCCTCGCCGGTGAGGCTTTGCTCCTCGGGATCGAAGCGGAAATACTCGCGCCCGATGGAGCGGATGGGCACAAGGCCATCGGCGCCGGTTTCATCGAGCTTCACGAATATCCCGAAGCGGGTCACGCCAGCGATCCGGCCGGTGAACTCGCTGCCGGTGCGCTCGGCGAGATAGGCGGCGAGGTAGCGATCCGTGGTGTCGCGTTCGGCCGCCATGGATCGGCGCTCCGTCATCGAGATGTGCTCAGCGATTTCGGGGAGGCGCTCGATGATCTCGGGCGTCAGGCCATCCTTACCCCATTTGTGAGCGCTGATCAGGGCGCGGTGCACGATCAGATCGGCATAGCGGCGGATGGGGGAGGTGAAATGCGCATAGGATCTGAGCGCGAGGCCGAAATGGCCGAAATTCTCGGGGTGGTAATAGGCCTGGGTCATCGAGCGCAGGGTGGCGATGTTGATCAGCTCGTCATGCTCGGTGCCCTCGGCCTGGGCGAGCAGACGGTTGAGGTGGCGGGTGTGCATCACCTGCCCCTTGGCCAGCGTGAACCCGGATTCCTGCGCGATCTCGCGCAGGGCATCGATCTTCTCGGGCGCGGGCTCTTCATGGACGCGATAGAGAAGCGGGCTCTTGTGCTCCTTCAGATCCTCCGCCGCCGCGACATTGGCCAGGATCATGAATTCCTCGATCAGCTTGTGGGCGTCGAGGCGCTCACGAAAATCGACGGAAACCACCCGCCCCTTTTCATCGAGCACGATCTTGCGCTCGGGGAGATCGAGATCGAGCGGCGCGCGCTTCTCGCGGGCTTTCAGGGCAGTGTGCCAGGCGGCATAGAGCGGCTTCAGGACGCTTTCCAGGAGCGGAGCGGTGCGCGCGTTGGGCTTGCCATCCATG
>JALVEX010000138.1 GCA_027030435.1 Paracoccaceae bacterium | reverse complement strand
CGTCCATATAGGCCTCGCCCACGGCGAGCTCGGGATTGAACACCATCCTGCGGGCGAATGCCGGATCGCTGATATGGATCACCACGGGCTTTCCCGTGCCGTCGCCATATGTTTCAACGCTGCCGTCTGGCATGTGCATCGTGAGCGTGCCGCTTTCAACGATGCCTTTCACGAGCTGTTTCAGAAGTCGGTTCCACATGCTGCCTCCCTCCGGGCCCCACCGGCCCGCCTGAATGCACTGCCCGAACTTCCTCCGTTATCCTTGCGGGTTTTACCCGATGGCGCGGCATGAACGCCGCGATGACCAATAACACACTGTTAACTTGGTGAAGAATCGTGCATTTGTCCAGTATTTCCGCCACGGTGGGCCGCCGTTGGCCGAACCCTGCTCTTGACTTTGCCGCGCGCGCGCGCTGTATCGGCGCGATAGCTGCGAACCGCCGCCGATACAGATCCCGAAGGAACGATCATGCACCCCTACCGAAGCCATACCTGCGCCGAACTTACGAAGGATAACGTGGGCGAAAGCGTTCGCCTTGCGGGATGGGTGCACCGGGTGCGCGATCATGGCGGTGTGCTGTTCATCGATCTGCGCGATCACTATGGCATCACCCAGGTGCTCTGCGACAGCGACAGCCCGGTTTTCGACGAGGTCGAGAAGGTGCGGGCCGAGTGGTGCATCCGCATCGATGGCGAGGTGAAGGCGCGTGACGAAAGCCTTGTAAACCCGAAGCTGCCCACCGGCGAGATCGAGGTCTATATCCGCGACATGGAAGTGCTGGGCGCAGCCGAGGAACTGCCGCTCCAGGTGTTCGGCGATCAGGAATACCCGGAGGAAACCCGCCTGCGCTACCGCTACCTCGATCTGCGCCGCGAGAAGCTTCAGGAAAACATGAAGCTGCGCTCCGACGTGGTGGCCAGCATGCGTCGGCGGATGTGGGAAAAGGGCTTTCGCGAATATCAGACGCCGATCATCACCGCCTCCAGCCCCGAGGGCGCGCGCGATTTCCTCGTGCCCTCGCGCCTGCATCCCGGCAAGTTCTACGCGCTGCCCCAGGCGCCCCAGCAGTTCAAGCAGCTGATCATGGTTTCGGGATATGACAAGTATTTCCAGATCGCGCCCTGCTTTCGCGACGAGGATCCCCGCGCCGATCGCTCGCCCACCGATTTCTACCAGCTCGACATGGAGATGAGCTTCGTCACCCAGCAGGATGTGTTCGATACGGTCCAGCCGGTGATCCAGGGGATATTCGAGGAATTCGGCGGCGGGCGGAAGGTGGATCAGGTCTGGCCGCAGATCTCCTATCGCGATGCGGCGCTGTGGTATGGCACCGACAAGCCCGATCTCAGAAACCCGATAAAGATGCAGGTGGTGAGCGATCACTTCCGCGATTCAGGCTTCGCGATATTCGCGAAGATCCTCGAGCAGGAGGGCACCGAGATCCGCGCCATACCCGCGCCGGGGGGGGGCTCGCGCAAGTTCTGCGATCGCATGAACGCATTCGCCCAGAAGGAGGGCCTGCCGGGCATGGGCTACATCTTCTGGCGCGAGGGCGAAAACGGCCTCGAGGGCGCCGGTCCGCTGGCCAAGAACATCGGCCCGGAGCGCACCGAGGCGATCCGGCTTCAGCTCGGGCTCGGCAAGGGTGACGCGGCCTTCTTCCTTGGCGGCCGGCCGAAAAGCTTCGAGCGCGTCGCCGGCAAGGCGCGCGACATGATCGGCGAGGAGCTTGGGCTGACGGAAAAGGATCGCTTCGCCTTCGCCTGGATCGTGGATTTCCCGATCTTCGAGCGCGACGAGGAAACCGGCGCGATCGATTTCGAGCACAATCCCTTCTCCATGCCCCAGGGCGGCATGAAGGCGCTCGAGGGCGATCCGCTCGAGGTGCTCGGCTATCAATACGATCTGACCTGCAACGGCTACGAGATCCTTTCCGGCGCGATCCGCAATCACCGCCCCGAGATCATGTTCAGGGCGTTCGAGATCGCGGGCTATGGGCGCGAGGAGGTCGAGAAGCGGTTTGGCGGGCTGGTGAATGCCTTCCGTTACGGCGCTCCGCCGCACGGAGGCTGTGCGGCCGGGATCGATCGCATCGTGATGCTGCTTGCCGATGAGGCCAATATCCGCGAGGTGATCATGTTCCCGATGAATCAGCGTGCCGAGGATCTGCTGATGGGCGCACCTTCCGAACCCACGAACGAGCAGCTGCGCGAGCTGCATTTGCGGGTGGTCGAGGAGGATTGATCCGGGACGCCCGGCATTGATCGGGCGCCATTTCGATCACGGCACAGGCAGAAAGGAATTGCCCCGCCCTTCATTGTGCGAAAGGCGGGGCAATTTGGGTGACGGTTGCCTCGGGTGGGGGGGAAGTGCCGGCAACCGCCGGGCGTAACTCAGGCCATCACGAAAGCAGCCGTGATGGCCGTCGCGAGCGAGAGTGCGCCGAAGCTGAAGATCAGCCAGTCGGCAATCGGGCTGCTTTCCCGATCATCTGTCAATACCAGCAACTTCTTTACCATTCCTCATTCCCTTCTTGTCGGTCTCTCCCCGGTCACGTTTCGCCGCGTTGCCGTGTGCGCGTTCACGGATCCGGGGAGGCTCATGCCTTGATCGTCAGGGTGAGTGATGGCCGGGAAATGGGGCGCAAATATGGATGAAGAATGGAAAGAGATTGATGCCGCCGTCTGTGCGCCGGCGGAAGGGGAAAGTGCACCCGGCTCATGCACGCTGAGCCGCTCTCGCGCCCGTGGGCGATGCTGATTCAGGGTGGCATATCTCAGATCATGCTCTGCCTGGCAGACAGCCTTTCCTGCAGGATCCCGGCGAAACTGGCGAGGCGGGATCCAAGGGGGCGGCCGGCGGTGCGCAGCCGGGCGAGTTCGCGCGCCGCTGCCGCAAGGGGTGTGTCATGCGCGCTCAGGGCCACGCCGGTCGTGAATTGCAGGATGTAATCGAGCATCCGTTCATCCGTGCCGGTGCCAAGCATTTCGCAGGCGTGGGCAATGTCATCGTGATAGGCGATTGGATCGGGTTCGATCTGATCGCCCCGGGCGGGGCTGCACAATCGGGGCGGGCGCATATCGCTCGGCAGGTGGGAAACCAGCAGCTTCTGGAAGGAAAACAGGCTTTCGACCGGCTTTTCGATGAAATCATCCGCCCCCGCATTCATCGCTTCGCGCCGCCGCCCCGGATCGCCGCTCATTGCCAGAAGGGCGGGGATGCGCGGCTCGGCCTGATCGAGATCGGCGAGAAGATCTGCGCCCGACCCATCGGGCAGGCCGAGATCGGCGATCAGGATCGTGGGCCGGTAGGCGAGCAGATGGCGCCGCGCGGAGGCGAGGCAATCGGCCCGGCGAAGGCGCGCCCCCGAGCGCAGGCACATGAGGCGGATCGCCTCGCAGGCAAACCGGCTGTCTTCCACAACAAGGATGCTGCATCCCAGCAGGGGGCGCCCCGGGGTGGGGGCGGGCGGTGATATCAGCGCGTGCAGATCATCCATGGCGGCACTCCTTCATCTCCTTGCGGCTGGCATTCCTCCTGCAGGCAATTCGCGAATCAGGTTAAGCGTGCGCGGATAACACCCGGTTAATTCGCCACAGGGCCAACCTCTTGCCTGCGGGCTTTCATCGCGCGATAACCCGTGGAACGTCAGCATGAGGAGGAAAACCCGGGATGATAGGCCGTCTCAATCACGTCGCGATTGCCGTGCCGGATCTGGAGGAAGCCGCACGCCGCTATCGCGAGATGCTGGGCGCCGAGGTCGGGCCGCCACAGGACGAGCCGGATCACGGGGTGCGGGTGGTGTTCATCACCCTGCCAAATACCAAGATCGAGCTTCTCGAACCTCTCGGGGATGCGAGCCCCATCCGCGGCTTTCTCGAAAAGAACCCTTCAGGCGGCATCCATCACGTCTGCTACGAGGTGGAGGATATCAGGGTCGCCCGCGATCACCTTCTTGCCACCGGCGCGCAGGTGCTGGGCGGGGGCGAGCCGAAGATCGGCGCGCATGGCAAGCCGGTGCTCTTTCTGCATCCCAGGGATTTCAACGGCACCCTGATCGAGCTCGAGGAGGCCTGAGGATGTCGATCACCGGGGCTCTCATCCTGTTTGCCGTCATATGGTTCATGGTGCTCTTCATCATCCTTCAGCTGCGTTCGCATTCGCAGGCGGAGGATGGCGATATCGTCGAAGGAACCCATGCGAGCGCGCCCGCCGATTTCCGCCCCGGCCGCGCGGCCCGCGATACGACGATCATCACCGTCATTCTCTGGTGCATCATCGCCAGCGTCATCCTGAGCGGGTGGATCACGGTCCGCGATCTGGACTGGTTCAACCGGATGGGGCCGCCGCCGCAATCCCTTGATTCTCCATCCGGTGAAACAGATGGGTGAATACAGCCACCCCGAGCACCGGCACCAGGAGATTGAGGAAGGGCAGGTTCATGAGCAGGGCGAGGATCGCCCCGGCCGCCAGCAGGGGGGCTCTGTGGCGTGAGATGAAGCGCTGTGCCGCGCGCGCCGGCATGCGGCGCAGGGCGACCGTTTCCATGTATTCACGCGCGATCAGGCTGCCGTTTGCCAGCACGTAGATCACGGGGGCCAGCGGGGCGAATAGCCAGCCGGCGGCGATCGAAGCGAGGCTGATCGCGATGGTGAAGCCGAGAAAGCGCAGGCTGTAGGCGATGGTTTCGCCGAGGCTCATGCGCCGCGGCGCGGGCAGGCCGGGGTAGTGGCGCGCCTCCACGAGATCGACGATCCGATCGAGGAAGAAGCCCACGAGAGCCAGGCTCAGGGGGGCGATGGCGTAGGTCCAGAAGGCCCAGGCGGCTTTCGAGAAAAGGCCCGTGGTGAACAGCCCGAGAAAGCCGACCTCGCCGACGAAGGGCAGGGTGAGATGCGCGGGCAGCAGAAATTCGAGCAGGGCCGAGATGGTGAGCAACACCAGCCAGAGGGGCGCGGTCAGGATGATCGTGAGCCCCACCGCGCGCAGCACGATGGCGAGCATGCGCGGATCGGTCAGCTGCCCGAGCGCAAGGCGGAAGGCTTCGATTACGATCCGAAGGCGCGGTTGGGCGGGGTGTTCGTTCATTCGTCAAGACGGCTGACGAGGCCGGCTAAATCGGGGCGTGCGCGCTCGGCCGGGCGCTCCGCAGGCGTGCCGATATGGATGAAGCCCGAAAGCTCCTCGCCGGGTGCGAGCCCGAGCCCCTCTTCGAGGAATGCGCGATCCTGCGCCACCCAGCCGGTGAGCCAGTTCGCGCCCCAGCCGGCGGCATGTGCGGCATTGAGAAGCGTGAGGCAGACGGCGCCGTTGGTGAGGCGTTGCTCCCATTTCGGGGCCTTTTCGCTTTCCTTCGGCGTGAAGATCACCGCCACGATCAGGGGCGCATGGGCAAACATCCGCGCGACCTTGCGGCATTTTTCCTCTTCGATCCCGAGTGCCGATCCGCGCTTGAGGGCAAGTGCGGAAAGCCGTTCCCCCGCCTTCGGGGCAATCACCAGAAAGCGCCAGGGCACAAGCATGCCGTGATCGGGCACGCGCGAGGCGATCTCCAGCAGTTCTTCAAGCGCCTCGCCTTCCGGCGCCGGCGGTTTCAGCATGTTCCATGGCACCGAACGGCGGGTTTTCAGAAAATCGAGCACGGCTTCGTTGCGGGGCAGGTTGGGCATGGGATCACCATAATCCTTCGTTTTGGGCGGGTTGCACGGGTTTCCGGGCTGGCCGGATTGCGCTCAGGGGTAATACCGGTTGGCCCTGTCTGCAAGCGGCGCTTTGAAGGCGGCGGAAAATCATGGAAATGGGTGATGGCCTGGCGCTAATGTTGTCAGGCAGCATCAGCGGGGGAGAGCATGGCAAAGGGAGAACTGGCGCATCTGGCACGGCCGGGGGTGGAAATCCGGGTGCGGGTCACGCCCAAGGCGGCGCGCAACCGGATCGTTGCCGCTGAAGAAGGGATCCGGGTATATGTGACAGCCCCGCCC
Organism: Paracoccaceae bacterium; assembly: GCA_027030435.1. GTDB lineage: Bacteria > Pseudomonadota > Alphaproteobacteria > Rhodobacterales > Rhodobacteraceae > WFVA01. The sequence goes on along the minus strand of JALVEX010000138.1, from coordinate 7,354 downwards.
GAGGCGGGCAAGGCCACGGAAGCGGTGCGCAAGCTGCTCGCCGGAGCGCTCGGCGTGGCGAAGACGCGCCTTGTGCTGGTGCGCGGCGCGACAGCGCGCGAGAAGGTCTTCCGGCTGGAGGAATAGGGCGGGGGCGCGGGTATGGGGCGGTCATGGAAGGGCTGGAAGCGTCTGCGGCGGAAAGCCGGGATCACCCCGCGCCGGGCTCATCCTCATCGGGCCGGACAAAGCGATAGGCCCCCTCCGGCAGATCGAGTGCGGCGCGCAGATCGCGCAGTTGCGCCGGGGAAAGCGTGATCGTGCAGCTGTTGCCGGTGCGGGGATCGAACTGGGTGAGCGTCACCGCCTCGGCGAAGGCATGGATCACCACATCCTCCTTGAGCGGCGCTTCGCCGTCATCCACGAGGGTGACGACGGTGGAATCAAATTCGTGCTCGATGGTAAACATGCCCTGAAGGTGGCCCCGGACAGCCGGATATGCAAGGCCCGGGAATGGTAATGATGTGATGCGAATTTGCTCCGGCCTTATGCGCGCGGCCGGTGGTGCAGGATTGCAATTCGGGGAAAAATGCCTCCTGCCGGGGTTTTGCCCCGGCCCTGAATCCTGCATGATGGTGCACAGGTGTTCATTGCCATCGAGCGGGCCGGCCCGGGAAAGGAATGCTCTTGTTCAGATTTCTGCTTGCAACAGTGCTCATGCTCGCCGCCTGCACGGCGGGGCAGGATCCGATTGCCAAGCTGCCGCCAAAGGAAAGAGCAAAGGCGCTCGCCGAAATGGAGGTGCTCCGCAAGACCGGCGCGGTGCAGCGGTTCGATATGGTCGTGCGCAGGATGCTCCCGGTGATCGAGCGCGAATGCCGCGCGCGTGGCGGGCTCAAATGCCGTTTTGCCATCGTCGTTGATACCAATCCCAAACTTCCGCCCAATGCGTTCATGTCGCTCGATCGCGCCGATCGCCCGGTGATCGTTTTCACGGGCAGTCTGCTCAAGGATACCCGCAACGAAGATGAACTGGCGCTGGTGCTGGGCCATGAGGTGGCGCACCACCTGCTCGGCCATGTGCCGGTGACGCGCGAAAGCGTCTGGGAAGGGGCGCTTCTGGGCGGCATTGAAGCCGCCACAAGGGGCGGCGGAGAAAAGGAAATCCATGCCGCCGAGCAGCGCGGGGCGCTGAAGGCGGTGCTGGGGTTCTCGAAGAAATTCGAGATCGAGGCCGATCGGCTCGGGGCGATTCTGGCGCTGAAGGCCGGTTTTGATCCGGTGCGGGGCGCGGAGTATTTCGTGCGCATGAAGAACCCGCGCAACCGCTTCCTCTCCACCCATCCGCCCAACAGCGCCCGCCGTGCGGCCGTTCGCCGGGTGGTGGCGCGCTATCGCAAGGCTGCGGGGGGCTGAGGGAATGTTCGTGAAATGGCATTTGCAGATCTTTCGGGAGGTGTGAAATTGCGCAAGCTGTTTCTGGTTCTGGCCCTGTTCGTTTCCGCCTGCGCGGCGCCGCCCGGGCCGCAGCCCGCGCCCCGGCCCCCGCGCGTGGAGAGGCCGGCCGCGAAGCTCCCGCCCGCCGAGGCGATCCGCAATTTTCGTTACGTCGTGCGGCGGATGGAGCCGGTCGCCGAGCGGATCTGCATCGAAAATACACGCAACATCCCCTGTGATTTCAGGATCGTGGTGGATGATCGCCCCGGTCTGCCGCCGAATGCCTTCCAGACGATCGACCGCAACGGCCGCCCGGTGATCGCCTTCACCCGCGCTTTGATCGGAGATGTGCGAAACCCCGACGAACTGGCCTTCGTCATGGGCCATGAGGCCGCTCATCACATCCTCGGCCACATCCCGCGCCAGCAGCGGTCAGCCATCAAGGGTGCGGTTCTGGGCGGTCTTATCGGCGTGCTTGTGGGCGTTGACGAGAGCGGATTGCGAACCGCCGAGGAACTTGGCGCCACCATCGCCGTGCGCAGCTATTCAAAGGATCTGGAACTGGAAGCCGATCAGCTCGGCACCATCATCGCCGCGCGCGCGGGCTTCAATCCGGTGCGTGGCGCAGAATATTTCAACCGCATCCCCGATCCAGGAGATCGCTTCCTCGGCACCCATCCGCCCAATGCCAAGCGCATCGCGGTCGTGCGCCAGACGGCGGCAAGGCTCGGCATTCACTAGCCGGGCAAATTGACGATCAGACAACAAGCCCCTCGGCCACCAAAAAGGAAAAGCACATGAGCAAGCAGGGCGATGAAGAGGACGATCTGCCGCTGGCGCTGCACCCGGAGCACCATTATGTCAATCGTATCGGCTGGTTGCGCGCGGCCGTGCTCGGCGCCAACGATGGCATCGTTTCTACCGCGAGCCTCATCGCCGGGGTGGCGAGCGCAGGCTCCGATCGCGCCGAGATCCTGCTCGCCGGGGTGGCCGGGATGGCTGCGGGCGCGCTTTCCATGGCGGCGGGGGAGTATGTCTCGGTTTCCTCACAGGCCGATACCGAAAAGGCTGATCTCGAGCGCGAAAAGCACGAGCTTGAAGTGCATCCCGAGGCCGAGCTTGAGGAACTGGCCCGCATCTATGAGGAGCGCGGCCTCGACCCCGATCTCGCCATGCAGGTGGCGAAGGAACTGACGGAGAAGGACGCGCTCGCCGCCCATGCCCGCGACGAGCTGGGCATTACCGAGGTTTCCGAGGCGCGCCCGTTTCAGGCGGCGATCTCTTCGGCCCTTTCATTCTCCGCCGGCGCGGCGCTTCCTGTGCTCTCCATTCTCATAGCGCCCGAAAATGCGATCGGCGAGCTGACGACCGTGGTATCCCTGTTCACCCTCGGCCTCCTTGGCGCCGTATCCGCCCGCACGGGCGGCGCGCCGATCCTGCCGGCCGTGGCCCGGGTCGTGTTCTGGGGCGGTTTTGCCATGCTGGCCACGGCCGGGGTGGGCAAGGTTTTCGGGATCACCGTGGGCTGAGCGCCGCACCCCAGCGACGGAAGATGATATCCTCCGGCGGCAGGCAGATGCGATCATTGCAGGCTTGAATGGTAACGGCGATTTCGTGGCTCTGCCCGGGATCGGCTTCCATGCTCTTCCCGTCCGGCAGGGGGATGGAGAGCCGCCCTTCGTAGAGCGCGAGCGGATCGGGACTGAATCCGAGCCTGCGCAGCAGCGGCCGGGGATAGACATCAGCCGCAAGGGGCTTGCCGTCAATGCTGACGGTTGTCGCGATCAGATCGCTGTCAAGCGGGCGATGGGCATTCACATGCCAGCCGGGGCGGATATCGAGCCCGAGCGGCTTGCCCGGCGCCGCCATCACCCGCACCGCTCCGCCGGGCGAGAAGCGGACGGGGCCTGTTTCGCCACCGTTCACCGCAGCGATGGCCTTGAGGAGCCCGGCGCGCTCCATGGGATCGCGGCTCGCCGCGCCGCCGAGCGCCAGCGCCAGGGGCTGGGCACGCGGCGGGGCCTTGCCGCTCAGGCGATCGAGGGCAGCGAGAAAGGAAAGTGCAAGGGCATTGCCCGAGGGGATCTCGGTGTCGTCGATCGGGCGGAACGGGCCGAGGGCGGAGGGCTTGTGGCGCATCCGCAGGGGCTGGGAGAGGGGGCGATCGGGATCATCGGCGAAGCGGCGGATCATCTCGTCTGCCAGCCTTTCGGCGTGGGGAAGCCATTCGTCGTTTCCCTGATCTGCCGGGGCGAAGGCATGAAGGGCGATCAGCGCATTGCCGAAGGCGGCGTAATCGGCAAGCTGCGCCTCGGTGCTTGCCGCGCCTTCGATCCAGATGCGGCGCAAACCGCTTTCCGGCCACATCCGGGCAAGGATGAAGCGCGCGGCCTTCGCTGCGGCTTCGGTGTAATCGGGGCGATCGAGCAGCCAGCCGGCTTCGGCGAGGGTGGCGATCATCTCGCCGTTCCAGGCGAGCACGATCTTTTCATCGCGAAAGGGGCGGGGGCGGGTTTCGCGCGCGGCGCGCAGCATCTCCAGCATCGAATCATACTGTTCGAGGCTGAGGCCCGCCTCGCCCGCCGCCTCTTCGGGAAGGGCCGGAAGGCGGAGGACGCTGCGCCCGGCAAGCGGGCCGTTTTCGCCCATGTTGAAGAGCGAGATCGCACTTTCCGCCATATCCGGCGGAAGGGCCGCGCGGATTTCCTCCGGCGTCCAGGTGTAGAAGGCGCCTTCCTCCTTCCGGCCGTCGGGGAGGGATGAATCCGCATCGAGCGCGGCGTAGAAGCCGCCGCCGGGCGCCTGCATCTCGCGCAGCGCGAAATCAAGCGTGCGCCGGGCGGCGCGGGCATGGGCCGCGCTGCCGCTGAGTGCATATGAGCGCAGGAGGGCGCGGGCGATCAGGGCCTGATTGTAGAGCATCTTCTCGAAATGGGGGATGTGCCATTCGGGATCCGTTGCATAGCGGTGGAAACCGCCGCTCACGTGATCGTGGATGCCGCCGCGGATCATGCCGTCAAGGCTTGCCTGGGCCGCCTCGAGAAGCTCGGGATCACCGCTGCGCTCGGCCTGATCGAGGAGAAGCAGCAGCACCGGCTCGCGGGGGAATTTCGGCGCGGTGCCGAAGCCGCCGTTGAAGGGATCGAGATCCTCCAGCAGGGCGCGGGCGAGATCGAGGATCTCGGGTTGCGAAAGTTCCTTCGCATCGGCGGGCGGGGCAAGATACTCGCGCAGTTTCATCGAAATCGAGAAGCCGCGCGCGCGCAGGCCTTCGGGGTCCTCGCGCCAGAGCCCGGCGATACCTGCCAGAAGATCGAGAAATTCCGCCTTCGGCATGTAGCCGGACCCGAAGAACGGATCGCCTTCGGGCGTGAGGAAAACACCGTTCGGCCATCCGGCGGAGCCGTTCAGCATCGATGTAACGAGAATGAATTTCTCATCGAGATCGGGCCGTTCCTCGCGATCGATCTTTATGGCGATGAAATGGGCGTTGAGGAGATCTGCGACTTCCTGATCGGAAAAGCTTTCCTCCTCCATCACATGGCACCAGTGGCAGGCAGAATACCCCACCGAAACATAGATCGGCTTGCCCTCTTCACGTGCCCGCGCGAGCGCCTCTTCGCCCCAGGGATACCAGTCCACCGGGTTGTCGGCGTGCTGGCGCAGATAGGGCGATGCGGCATCTGCCAGGCGGTTTTCAGCATTCGCCAGCATGGGGGTCAGTGCAAGGCTGAAAACCAGGATCAGGTTGCGCAAGGGCGGTGAGGCTCCGGTCATCATGCCGCATGATAGCACGGATCGCGCCGCCTGTCAGATGACGTTCGGGTGATTGTTGCCGCACGCCCGGCCGGAGCATCCTTCGCAGCGTCATCGAGGCACTGCGAGCCCGCTTGGCACGCGATCGGGTATCCCGAGCCGCCCCTCGAGGCTCTCGGGATCGGTGAGGCTTTCGAGAAAGGCCAGGAGATCGCTGATCTCTCCGGCGCTCAGGGTGTGCGGGGCAAGCGCATTGGCAGCGGCGATCTTGGCCATTTCATCCGGGCGGTCCAGCACCCAGCCATCCTCTGCGCCGGGGATATCGGGCAGGATCGCCTGCCGGGGATCATAGGATTTCAGCGCGGCTTCGGGATCGAGATGATGGCGCAGCACCGCTTCGAGCGTAGCATAGGCGCCATCGTGGCCGTAAGGCGCGGTATGGGTGACGTTGCGCAAGCTCGGGGTGCGGAAGCGGAAGGCATCCCCACTGCGCCCCGTCACCCGCATCCGGCCAACGTCGCGGTGGTGGCGTTCGAACTCGGCCGCCTTGCCGGGGCCGATCTGGGGCATGGCGATGGCGTGGAAATCGTGATCCGTCTGGAACTGGCCGGAATGGCAGGCAGCGCAGCCCGCGCGGCCGTAAAACAGCCTCATGCCGCGCAGGGCAGCTTCGGGAAGCGTGGCTTCGCCGTTGAGGTAGCGATCGAAGGGGCTGTTGTCGGCGCGCCATTCGGTGGCCACGAAGGCGGCGATCGCATTGGCGATATCGGTGAAGCGTATGGGCCGGCCCTTGCCGATCACCGCATCGAAGCGGGCGCGGTATCCGGGGATCGCCGCGACCCGCCGCGCGATCAGATCCCAGGCGCCGCCCGCGCCGGTTATGAGGCCACGGCTGACGGCGCGGGAGATTTCGTTCTCGCCCCGGTGGCCCGCCATCTCATCGCCCGAAACCACCGGAAACATCGCCTGCGCTGCAAGGACGGAGGCAAAGCCCTCCTCCATTGCATCGCCCATCGGCGTGCGGATGCCGCCCTTTTGCGACGGATCGGCCTGCAATCGGCCATCATGGAAAAGGCGGGTGAATTCCTCAGCCCCGAGGTTGAACAGCGCCGGGGCGTTGCGGGCGATGCGCCGCTCGGGCGGGTTTGCGGGATCAACCATGCGCTCGGGGCCAAGGCCGATGCCGCCATCGCCTATGCCGAGCGAAACGCCGTCGGAGGTGCCGAAGCGCGGGTGGTGGCAGGTGGCGCAAGCAACGGCGCGATTGCCCGAGAGGATCGGATCGTAAAACAGAAGCCGGCCGAGGCGCACCTCCTCTTCGCCGTGTTCGCCAAAGCGGGCATCGGCCCTTGGCAGCGGCAGATCCTGGCCCCGCGCAAGGGTGGCCAGAGCTAGCCACAGTATGGCCACGAACACCCCGAGGGGCGCGCAGGGTCCTGCCGCGCGGATTTCAGACATAGCGGTTGACGATGTTTTCCAGCATCTCCTGCCTTCCCGAAACGGGCCGCGGATTGATGCCTTCGCCCAAGACGCGCGCGGCCAGATCGTCAAGCCCGAGCCGCCCCTCCATGATCTCCGCGCCGAGCCCTTCGCTCCAGCCCGCGTAACGCGCTGCGATGAAATCCTCGAGCGCGCCATCTTCAAGCATCGCCGCCGCCGCCTTCATCGCCCGGGCGCAGACATCCATCGCCCCCGCATGTGCGGCCAGAAGATCTTCCGCATCGAGGGACTGGCGCCTGAGCTTCGCATCGAAATTGGTGCCGCCGGTGGTGAAGCCCCCGCCCCTGAGGATGTGATAATAAGCGAGCGCCACTTCGGGCACGTTGTTCGGGAACTGGTCCGTATCCCAGCCGGACTGGTAATCATTGCGGTTCATGTCGATCGAGCCGAAGATGCCGAGCGCCTGCGCCAGCGCGATCTCGTGTTCGAAACTGTGGCCGGCGAGGATCGCATGGCCCTGTTCGATGTTGACCTTTACCTCGCCCTCGAGCCCGTGTCGCTTGAGAAAGCCGTAAACGGTGGCCACGTCGAAATCATATTGATGCTTCGAGGGCTCCTGGGGCTTGGGCTCGAGAAGGATCGTGCCCTGAAATCCGATCTTGTGCTTGTATTCTACCACCATGTTCAGAAACCGGCCCATCTGCCGATCTTCGCGGGCGAGATCGGTGTTGAGCAGGGTTTC
>JALVEX010000137.1 GCA_027030435.1 Paracoccaceae bacterium | reverse complement strand
CCGGTCTGCGGGCGCAGCTTCTCCTGGCCCACGTAATGCGACCAGCCACCGCCCGATTTGCCGATGCAGCCGCACATGATGAGCATGTTCATGATGCCGCGATAGCTCATGTCCATGTGATACCAGTGGTTCAGGCCGGCCCCGAGGATCACCATGGAGCGGCCCTCGGTGTGCTCGGCATTGGTGGCGAACTCGCGCGCCACCATGATGATCTTCTCGGCCGGAACGCCGGTGATCTTCTCGGCCCAGGCCGGGGTGAAGGGCACGTCCTCGTCATAGCCCTTCGCCACGTTTTCGCCGCCGAGCCCGCGGTCGAGCGAGTAATTGGCGCAGAACAGATCGAACACCGTGGCCACCAGCGCCTCGGAGCCGTCAGCCAGCGTCACCTTCCTGACCGGCACGTTGCGCGTCAGCACGTCGGGGTGATCGCATCTGGTGAAGTTCTCGGTGGCCGCGCCGCCGAAATAGGGGAAATCCACCCCGACGACATCATCGTGATCTTCCTCGAGAATGAGGCTCAGGCGCAGATCGACATCCTTGCCGGCGGCCTTCTCTTCGAGGTTCCAGCGCCCCTTGTCGCCCCAGCGATGGCCGATCGCGCCATGCGGGGCGACGAGCTTGCCGGATTTGCCGTCGATCGCGACGGTCTTCCATTCCGGGTTGGCCTTCTCGCCGAGATTGCCCTTGAGATCGGCCGCGCGCAGCTGGCGGCCGGGCACGAGGCGGCCGTCCACCTCGTCGAGGCGCACCAGCATCGGCATGTCGGTGAAACGGCGGGCGTAATCGCTGAAATACTCGGCCTGGCGATCGAGGTGGAATTCGCGCAGGATCACATGCCCCATCGCCATGGCGAGCGCCGCATCGGTGCCCTGCTTCGGGTTCAGCCAGATATCGCCGAATTTCGCGGCCTCGGAATAATCCGGCGAAACCACGGCGGATTTGGTGCCGTTGTAGCGCGCCTCGGTGTAGAAATGGGCGTCCGGGGTGCGGGTCTGGGGGACGTTCGAGCCCCACAGCATCAGGAAGCCCGCATTGTACCAGTCGGCCGATTCCGGCACGTCGGTCTGTTCGCCCCAGGTCATGGGGCTGGCGGGCGGCAGATCGCAATACCAGTCATAGAAGCTGAGGCAGGTGCCGCCCAGAAGGCTCAGGTAGCGCGAGCCCGCCGCATAGGAAACCATCGACATGGCCGGGATCGGCGAGAAGCCGAACACCCTGTCGGGGCCGTATTTCTTCGCCGTATAGGCATTGGCGGCGGCGATGATCTCGGTCACCTCGTCCCAGGAAGCGCGCACGAAACCGCCCTTGCCGCGGGTTTTCACATAGGCCTTGCGCGCCTCAGGATCGGCCTGCAGCGCCTCCCAGGCCGGGATCGGATCGAGGCTCTTGCGCAGCGCGCGCCACTTCTTCATCAGGCGCCCGCGCACCAGAGGGGTTTTCACCCGGTTGGCGGAATAGAGATACCATGAATAGCTCGCCCCGCGCGCGCAGCCGCGTGGCTCGTGATTGGGCAGGTCGTCGCGGGTGCGGGGATAATCCGTCTGCTGGGTTTCCCAGGTGACGATGCCGGATTTCACGTAGATCTTCCAGCTGCATGACCCGGTGCAGTTCACCCCGTGGGTGGAGCGCACGATCTTGTCGTGGCGCCAGCGCTTGCGGTAGGTATCCTCCCACTTGCGGTTCTCGGATGTGGTCATGCCGTGGCCGTCGGCGAATTCATCCTCCTTGGTGGAGCGAAGAAAGCTCAGGCGGTCGAGCAGATGGCTCATGTTATCTCTCCTGTTTGCGCGTTTCGCTCCGCCCCGGAGGCCGGGGCGGGCGCGTGGTTTCGTTGGATCAGGGGTTCTTCACATAGGCGTTCGGGCGCAGGTAGAACCACCAGTTGAGAAGGATGCAGGCGAAGTAGAACACGGCGAGCCCGTAGAGCGCGTATTCCGGCGTGCCCGCCTTGATCTGTTCGCCGATCACCTTGGGGATGATGAAGGCGCCATAGGCCGCCACCGCCGATGTCCAGCCAAGCACCGGGCCGGCCTGCTCGCGGTCGAACACCGCGGCGATGGTGCGGAAGGTCGAGCCGTTGCCGATGCCGGTTGCGGTGAACAGGATCAGGAACAGGATCATGAACGGGAAGAAGTAATCCTGCGGGGTTGCCGAGGCGTAGGCCTTTTGCAGGAAATACGCCACGCCGAGCGCCGAGGCGACCATGACGATGGAAACCCATTGCGTCACCCGTGCGCCGCCGAGCTTGTCGGCGATCGTGCCGCCCACCGGCCGGATCAGCGCGCCGATGAAGGGGCCCATCCAGGCATAGGTCAGCGCCGAGGGGCCTTCGAGGTTCACGGTGTCATGGGTCATCACGCCATCCACGAGGATGTGCTGGAAGCCGAACACCACCTTGATCGCCAGGGCGAATGCCGCCGAATAGCCGATGAAGCTGCCGAAGGTCATGGTGTAGATCACCGTCATCGCCCAGGTGTGCTTGTTGCCGAAGATCCGGTACTGGCGGGTGAGGTTCTGCCCCACCTGTCCGGGGATCATCTTGAGGAGGAACACGGTCAGCGCGATGACGATGGGCAGCGCGATCCACTTGGAAACGCCCCAGCCCGAGGTTTTCAGCCCGCCTTCCACGCTGGGCAGCATCAGCCACACACCCACATAGGCAGCGATGAAGCCCAGGAGCAGCATGAAGGTGATGATGGCGAAAGAGACGATCGGGTTCGGAATATCGGGCGAAACGTGCTTGTCACGGATGTTGTTCATGCCGAACCATGTCAGGAAGGCCAGCGGGATCAGCGGGATCAGCCACACATAGCCCGCATTGTGGATATAGGTGATCGTGCCGGCGGGGATCTTGCCGATGAGCGTCCCGGAGGCATTGACAAGCGCGCGGCCGGGGCCGCCGAAGAGCGCCACCGTCATCACCGCGGGAATGACGATCTGCATCGTGGTCACGCCGAAATTGCCGAGCCCGGCATTCATCCCCAGCGCATAGCCCTGCATTCTCTTGGGAAAGAAGTAGCTGATGTTGGACATCGAGGAGGCGAAATTGCCGCCGCCGATGCCGGAGAGGAAGGCCAGGATCTGAAACACCCACAGCGGCGTATCGGCGTTTTGCAGCGCAAGCCCCGTGCCCGCCGCCGGCAGCATCAGAAGCGATGTCGTCCAGAAGATCGTGTTGCGCCCCCCGGCGATCCTGATGAAGAAGGTCGATGGGATGCGCAGCGTCGCCCCCGTCAGGCCGGCGATCGCCGAAAGGGTGAAGAGCTGCGATTTCTCGAAAGGATAGCCCAGGTTGATCATCTGCACGGTGATGATGCCCCAGTAGAGCCATACGGCAAAACCGCACAAAAGCGCCGGGATCGAAATCCACAGGTTGCGATTGGCGATCTTCTTGCCCTTCGTTTCCCAGAACTGTTCGTCCTCGACATTCCAGTTTCTAAGATCTTGTCCCAAGGCCTTTCTCCCTCCGGTTTCAGAGTGTTCGTTCGGGCGGGCCACGCGCCGGTGGCCCGCCGGGTTTCAATTTTTCAATCCTGGTGCGGCACGTCGGAAAGATGCGTGTCGCGGGTGATTTCGGGATATTTCGCCCGCTCCATCCGGCGGATGGCCACATGCATCCAGATCAGGCTGACCATCACCACCAGGAAGAGCAGCATGAACACGGTGGACCATACATGCGTGATATCCAGGATGATGCCGAAGGCGATCGGCAGGAAGAAGCCGCCAAGCCCGCCGATCATCCCCACGAGCCCGCCCACGGCGCCCACGTTATGGGGGAAATACACCGGGATGTGCTTGTAGACGGCGGCCTTGCCGAGGCTCATCACGAAGCCGAGAACCACGGTCAGGAAGACGAAGAAGTAGAGCGGGATGCCGAAGGTGAACTCGATCGTCACCGG
>JALVEX010000136.1 GCA_027030435.1 Paracoccaceae bacterium | reverse complement strand
CTCCGTCCGCCCCCGCCTATGCCATCGTTCAGACCGAACCGGGACAGCCTGCACCACCTCGCAGCCAGCCCCGCCCCCGCGCAGCCCGTGGCAGCGAACGGAAGCATGATCGCAGAAACGGTGCCCACCACCGTAACGGCTGAGCATCAGAGCCGCCCGGAACGCATGTGAAAAACCCGCCGGATTTCCCGCCATTCCCGGCTCATATCAGGCCCGCTCAGGATGGGTGCAGGCGCTACGGATCCCACAACTCGTGCGAACCGGGCTCTTCCCATCCTCCCTCAAGGCCTTCCGCCGGCGCCAGAATCCGCTCCGCATTCTCCTGCATCCGGAAGGCTTCGCGCAGGTCATGGATTTCAAGCGCATGGCGCCCGTTTTCCTGAAGCTGCCTGGAAACCCTGTTTGCAAGCCGTTGAAAATCCTCGAGCGTCTGGCGCACCCGATCAAGCCCCTGCAATGCGATCACAGGCACCGCTCCATTATCGGCATTGGCATCCAGACACTCTCCCACGGCGTGTTCCACTGTGCCGACAAGAATGCTCATCCGGCAGAATTCCCTCGCCATTCTCTCATGGAGCACACCGATATCTATCCGATCAGGGGCCTCTTCAGAAAGTTCCGGAGCTCGCTTGCATTGCCTTGCCTGTGTCATCACAGCCGCCCGACAACCGCTTCGATGCAGGCACGAAGATCCTGTGGCGTGAACGGTTTCTTGATGAAGTTGTTCATGCCGAGCCGGCGGCCCGTCTCGATCGTTTCACGATCCGCCCGCCCCGTGATCAGGATGAAACCGGTGCCCTTCGTTGCCGCATTCTGGCGCAGATGCTGGAGCAGCTGGAGCCCGCTCATGCCCGGCATGTTGAAATCGGAAATCACCAGATGCACCGGAGAGCGCGCTATCGCTTCAAGCGCGGATTTTCCGTCCGCCACCGCCGCCACGTTGCGGATACCGAATGCATCCAGCGCCTGGGTGATCAGCCCGCGGCTTGTGGACATGTCATCCACGACCATGATGCGCAATTGATCTCTGAGTGCCATGACTGCCTCTTCCGGTTCATGTTGTTTCGGTTGGTGGAAGGCGATAGGCCGTGGGCCCGGCAACGACGAATTTCCCGGCGACATCCTCCGAAAGACGCTCGGAATGGCCCAGTATCAGCCATCCCCCGGGAGCCGTGTATTTCTCGAACTTGCGCCAGAGCGAATCCTGGGTTTCGGCATCGAAATAGATCACGACATTGCGACAGAAGATCACGTCAAACGGGCGCTTCATCGGCCATTCATGGAGGAGGTTGAGCTCGCGGAAGCAGACGATCCGGCGCAGCGGCTCAATGATTCTGGCGGCCGTTCCGTTGTCATCAGCCGGCTCGAAATATCTCTCCCTGTAATCCTCCGGCACATCCCCGAGCAGGCCTTGATCATAGATCCCCGCCCGGCCGATCCTGATGACATTCGGATCGATGTCCGAAGCCAGTATGCGGATATCCATCTGCAGATAATCCGGCTCCAGATCTGCGAGCACCATCGCAATCGAATAGGCCTCCTGCCCTGAGGAGCATCCGGCGGACCACAGGCGCAGGCGCTCACCACGCCTCGCCCTCTCCAGCAATGGCGGGAGGATCTCGCCGCGCAACAGATCGAAATGGTGTGCCTCGCGAAAGAAGCTGGAGACATTGGTGGTGAGCGAAGAGATCATCATCCGCCGCTCCTGCGCCCCTTCCGGGCTTCTGAGCAGCGCACAATAGGCATCGTAACCGGGCAGCTTCAGAGCCCGGATGCGCCGGTTCAGCCTGGTGCGCACGAGCGGTGCCTTGCTCTCCGGGAAAACCAGCCCGGCCTCCTTGTGCGCCAGATCGGCGATGAAACGGAAATGCGCCTCGCTCATCTGCCGCGGATTGGGGGTGGATGCGGTATCGCTCATTTCAGGCCGCTTCGATTTCTGTTGCGGGCAATGCCGCATCAAGATCAAGAATGCGCACCATGCGTTCCTGAACGATGGTGAGCGCGCTGACGAAGGTTCTGGGCCCCTCGGTCAGCATTTCCGGGGGTGGCTGCAGATCCTCGGCCGAGACCGTCAGGATGTCGGAAACGGCATCCACCAGGAGCCCGACAAGCTGGCTGCCGGCCTCGACGACGATGATCACGTTGCGCTCGCTGAATTCGATCGGCCCCATCCCCAGACGATCGGAAAGATCGACAATGGTGAGAACGGTGCCGCGAAGATTGATCACGCCCCGCACGAAGGGCGGCGCATGTGGAAGCGGGGTCGCGTTCGTCCAGCCGCGTATCTCGCGCACGGTCATGATATCGACCGCATATTCCTGCGTGCCCACCCGAAAGGAGAGCAGCTCCGTCTGATCGGCCTTGGCCTTGTCCTCGGTGTCCGTCATTGTGATTATCCTGCTAGTGAAAGATCCGCCTGCATGTTGGGCGCCTTGTGGCGGGAATTGGCAACGATATCGGCGGGGTCCAGGATGAGAGCGATCTTGCCATCGCCAAGGATCGTTGCCGCGGCGACGCCCGGCACGCGGCCGAAGGTATCCTGAAGCCCCTTGATCACGACCTGGCGCTGATCAACGATGCCATCGATCACGAGAGCCGCCCGGCTCTCGTCCTCGAGCGCGACGAGCAGCACCACCTTGCCGGTAAAGCTTTCGAGGGGTGGCCTGAATCCCATCTCCGCGCCCAGATCGAAAAGCTGCACGAATGTATCGCGGATCTGGACCATCCGCGTTTCCGGGCCGAGAACCCGGATATCGCGGGCACCAAGGGTCAGCGTCTCGGATATGGTGTTGAGCGGCACGACGAGGGTCTGACCGGCGGCTTCCACAACCATGCCATCCAGAACGGCCAGGGTGAGCGGCAGGCTGATGGTAAAGGTCGTGCCCTCGCCGGGGCGGGAGTGAATGGTAATGCGTCCGCTCAGCGCCTGGATGGCGCTTCGCACCACATCCATCCCGACCCCGCGACCGGAAAGATCGGAAACCTCGCTCGCGGTCGAAAACCCGGGCAGGAAGAGAAGGTTGTCGATCTCGTTGTCGGAAAGCTCGGCATTTTCCGCGATCAGCCCCTTGTCGATGGCGATCTGGCGAACGCGTTCCCTGTTGATCCCGCTCCCGTCATCGGAAACGGTGATGACAACCCGGCCCGAGCGATGCCCCGCCGAAAGGGTGACGACGCCCTGGGCCGGTTTCCCTGCCGCCATCCGCTCTTCAGGGGGTTCAAGGCCGTGATCGACGGCGTTGCGGATCATGTGCGTGAGCGGATCGGCCAGGTTCTCGATCACCGTCTTGTCAACCTCGGTGCCCTCGCCCTCGGTGCGCAGGCGCACGTTCTTGCCAACCGCCGCGGCGCTCTCGCGAACGATCCGCGCCATACGCTGGAACAGCGATTTCACTGGCTGGGCGCGGATCATCATCACGCTGTCCTGAATATCGCGGGTCAGCTGCATGAATTCGCTCAGGCCACTGTCGATCTCCGGATTGGTGAGCAGCCCCGCCTTTTCCACGCTCTGCGAGATCATGGCCTGGTTGATGACAAGCTCGCCGACGAGATTGACCAGGCGATCGATCCGCTCCAGATCCACCCGCACGGTCGGCTTGGCCTTGACGGCACCGGATGCCTTGCCCCTGCCCGCGGCCTTGCTGCCGCCCTCATTCCGGCCGCATCCCACGCTCCTTCCGCCCGCCTTCCGTGTTTTCTGGGCCGAAGGAGGCGGGGAACCCTCGGCCTCAGGCTTTCCCGACGCAACCTCGCCGGATGATCCGGGGGCATCACCGGCCATCAGGGCCCCATCGCCGGCAGTTCCGCCCGGTGACACCTCGTCCCGCGCGATCGCCTCGGCATGGCGGACAAGCTCGGCCATGTCATCCTCGGTCAATGGCGAGATCGTCAGATCGCAGACATCCTCCACGAAATCGAACAATTCGCGTATCGCGTTTTCCTCTTCGGTCGTCTCGAGGAAGATGTCCCAGTGCAGGTAGGATTCCTCGCAATCCATCTCGCCAAGCGGCGGCAGGTCTTCCGCATGGCACAGGGTGGTCATCGTTCCCATTTCATCGAGCAGGCGCAGCAGATGTAGTGGCTCATTGCCGCTGGCAAAGAGCGCCGAATGGGGCCTGAAGCGGATACGGAATCCGCTACCGGCCGGGGCCGGAGCGCCTTCCATGCACTCCATGCCCCCCCCTGATGCCCCGGCCTCGCCAGGCGCGGGCAACGCATCCGCTTGCGCACCCGCCTCTGCGCCTTCCCCCGCATCCAGAGGCCCAAGATCGAGCGAAAGTGTCATCGGCGTGAAATCCGCCACTTCCTCCTCTTCGGCGCCATCGCCATCAGGCGCATCCGCGCCGATCAGAGCATCAAGCGCCTTTCCCGCCTCCTCCGTCAGCGCTGGATCGGCCGCCTCGCCATCACGCGCCGCGCTGACCAGATCGTTCAGCGTATCACCGGCCCGAAAAAGAATTGAGAGCGCCTCGCCATCGATTTCCAGCTGATGCGAGCGCGCCGCATCGAGCACGGATTCGAAGCGGTGGGCGAAACGCACCAGATCCTCGAGCCCGAAGGCCCCCGCCCCGCCCTTGATCGAATGCACCGCCCGGAACACGATATTGATGGTTTCGTCATCGGTGCCGCCCTCCTCCATGGCCTGCAGGCCATCCTGGAGCGCTTCGAGCAGTTCTTCGCATTCGATGAAGAACGTGGCCCGGATTTCCGCCATGGGATCGTTTTCAGTGCTCATGATGTCACCCGGCAACCATCTTCAGCGCCCGCACCAGCCGTTCGGGATCGAAGGGTTTGACGATCCAGCCCGAGGCGCCGGTCTGGCGGGCGCGCTGCTTGAGTTCGGGCGCGCTTTCCGTCGTCAGCACAAGGATCGGCACGCTGCGGTGCCTGTCGCGGCTGCGCACGGCCTCGATGAAGCCGAAGCCATCGAGCCGCGGCATGTTGATATCGGTGATGATGACATCGGGCTCGGGATCGAGGCTTTCCAGCACCTCGAGCCCGTCCTGACCATCCTCGGCGAGATGGGTGGTGAAACCGGCCTGCGTGAGCGTCAGATTGAGCATGTCACGCATGGTGCGGCTGTCGTCAACGGCCAGAATGTTGAGGCTCATGCGTTTCCTCCGGCGAAATTTTCCTGGGTGAGACCGAAATGGGCGAGAGCCGACAGCATGGCTTCGCTCGGATCCTTCAGGCGGAATTCATGCCCGCTTCCGGACCGCTCCCGCGCGGCGGCGAGCAGAACCTGCAGGCAGAGCGTGCCCAGATGGCCGACCTGGCTTGCGTCCACTTCGATATCCTTGCCGCGGCTGGAGAGGAATTCCATCTTCAGCGGCGCGGCCTCCTCGAGGCCGAGCCGCCTTGCAAGCACGATCATTTCCGCCATTGCGGCCCTCCCGAAGCTTCCCTTGTGCAGGATCGATATTGCATGCGCTGCTGCATCTGCAGGCCCCTGTTTCGAATGTTTGCGGATCCGGTCTAGGACCCCAGTATTAAAAAATCGCTTACGGCAAACGGAGGCCGGGCTTTCGTTCGTTAGAATTTTCGGGAATTGCCTCAGGCAGGCTCCGACACTCAGGCCAGGAGCTGCGGCTCGCGGCGCGCGGGGCATCCCTCAAGCGGGCAGATGCGGCAGCCGGGGCCCACCTCAACGGGCGCCGCCGGCTCATGCGCCCCGTCCGGCAGCGCGCCGGCGGCCTGGGGCGGGATGATGAGCATGGTGCCCCGCAGCAGGGGATCCTCGCCGAGGCAACCGGGCGCAAGGGGCTCGGCGATGGCGCAGATGCGAAAGCGCATCGCCTCGTTGCCCTGAAACGAGATCTCGCGCGCAAGGATCTGGGCCGGTCGCGAAAAGGCCAGAAAAAGCGGCCAGCGCGGGCAGGCCGAGACAAGCCCTGGCCGGGGGAAGGCGGGCACGGGCTTTTGCAGGAGCATCCCGCCCCCGCCATCGCATATCACGAGCCCGAAAGGAGAAGCGCTGCCCTGCCCCGCCGCCTGCCCCGCCCCCGGCCCCGCCTCCTGGCCAGGAGCGCCGCCGGTCTTCCCGCCGCAGGCAGGCGCCTGATCCCAGGGCACGAAGGCAAGCCGGCGCATCACCCGGCCGGTTTCGCAGCCGAAACGCGCGGCCAGTGCCGCGGGATCGAAATGCAGGTCGCGCGCGGCTTCGAGAAAGGGCCGCGCAGGCAGCGCGCGCGCATCCTGCGCGATCACGCCGAGCCATGTCCGGGCTTTCGCACGGGCGGGCGCGGCAAGCCAATCTGGCGCGGCGTCGAGCAGCTTTTCCATCACGGGATCGGACTCCGCACCGTTCTGCCCCTCGAGCGCGGGAAAATGCCAGCCATGTGCAGCGAAGAACCGCTCGAGCTGATCGAGATGAGAGAGCGGCTCGTGCTGGATGTTGGCCGCCTCCTCGAGGTAATCGGCAAGGGCACGGGCGCGTTCCGCGAGGGTGCCGGCGTCCTCGTCGAGATTGCGCTGGAAGCGGGCACGCCAGGCGGGATCAAGTCCGCCGCCCCCGCCTTCCCCGCCGTCTCCGCCATCCGCGCCATCGGCTTCGGCGAGGATGGCGGCCGTGGCCCTGATCGCCGCGGCGCTGGTGATCATGCCGTGCAGGATCCCCGAAAGCTGCGGATCGTTGGAGAGGCGATCGCCGAGCGCCTCGACCATCCTTTCCAGCGCCTCGATCCTCTGTTGCTGGCGGGAGATGACGAGGGCCCAGCCGGGAAAGCGCGCCATGAGATCATGGGCGCTCTCCACATCCCCCCGCACCGCGCCGCCATGCTGCTGCGCGGCAAGAGCGAGAAACTCCATCTGCGCCGCATCCGGCTCGGAGCCGAGAAGAGCGGGATCAATACCGAGCGCCCGGGCGATGTCGATCAGCAGCCGGCCGCCGATTCTGCGCTTGTTGTGCTCGATCAGATTGAGATAAGCGGGCGAAATTCCGCATTTTTTCGCCAGTTCGGCCTGCCTTATTCCAAGGTCGAGGCGGCGCTGGCGGATGCGGGTCCCGGTAAGCCCCGCCCGTCCGGTGAATTTTCCACGTTCTTTCATTGCCTTATGAACCTCTCCCCGCCCGGCCTGAAAAGTAATTTACCAATTTACAGGCCGCGCTGTGCATATCTTTACAAAACTTTCTTGCAATCAAAAGGGATTGTTGCGTTTTTTTCATTTCAGGCGCGATAATGCGCAAGCCTGAGGAGGCTTTCCGCGGCGCGAGGAGGCGCCGGGGATACCCACAAACCGAAACCACGGGGAAATCCTGCGCCACTACAGGTGCGCCCCGAAGGGAGGAAAGAAATGACGACATCCAGATTCACACGCCGCGGCGTGCTCAAGACCGGCGCGGTGGCCGGCGCGGGGGTTGCCCTGCCCACCATCTTCACCGCCGGCTCGGCCTCGGCCTTCACCAACGAGCCCAAGGGCGATACCGTCACCTTCGGCTTCAACGTGCCGCAATCGGGCCCCTATGCCGATGAGGGCCTCGACGAACTGCGCGCCCAGAAGCTCGCGGTCGAGCATATCAACGGCGAGGGTGACGGCGGCATGCTCAACACCTTCTCCTCGAAGGCGCTCGACGGCACGGGGCTTCTCGGCAAGAAGGTCACCTACGTGACCGGCGACACCCAGACCAAATCCGACGCCGCCCGCGCCTCGGCCAAATCGATGATCGAGAAGGACGGCGTGATCATGATCAACGGCGGATCAAGCTCGGGCGTGGCCATTGCAGTTCAGGGCCTCTGCCAGGAGGCGGGCATCATCTTCATGGCCGGCCTCACCCACTCCAACGACACCACCGGCAAGGACCGCAAGAAGCACGGCTTCCGCCACTTCTTCAACGCCTACATGTCGGGCGCGGCGCTGGCGCCGGTGCTGGCCAAAGCCTATGGGACCGATCGCAAGGCCTATCACCTGACCGCCGATTACACCTGGGGCTGGACCCAGGAGGAATCGATCAAGGCCGCCACCGAGGCCGTGGGCTGGCAGACGGTGAAAACCGTGCGCACGCCCGTGGGCGCGGGCGATTTCAGCTCCTACCTCACCCCGGTGCTGAACTCGGGCGCCGATGTGCTGGTGCTCAACCACTACGGCCGCGACATGATCAACTCGATCACGCAAGCCGTGCAGTTCGGCCTGCGCGACAAGGTCGTGAACGGCAAGCAGTTCGAGATCGTCGTGCCGCTCTATTCGGAGCTGATGGCCGAGGGCGCCGGCGAGGCGATCAAGGGCGTCTATGGCTCGATGAACTGGAACTGGCAGCTTGACAACCCGGGCACGAAGGCCTTCGTCAAGTCCTTCGGCGAGAAATACGGCCGCCCGCCCTCCAACTCGGCCCAGACCTGCTATGTGCAGACCCTGCTTTACGCCGATGCGGTGGCGCGCGCGGGCTCCTTCAACCCCTGCGCGGTGATCGAAGCCCTCGAGGATTTCGATTTCGACGGCATGGGCAATGGCCCCACCTTCTACCGCGGCGCCGATCACCAGTGCTTCAAGGACGTGCTGGTGATGAAGGGGAAAGAGAACCCCACCAACCAGTTCGACATCCTTGAAATCGTCGAACTGACGCCGCGCGCGCAGGTGGAATACGCGCCCGATCACCCGATGTTCGCCGGCGGCACGCTCGGCGAGTGCAACCCGGGCGACTGAGCCACCTTCAACTGACTGACACTCCCGGTCGCGCTCCGGCGCGGCCGGGCTTTCGCGGCAACTTCATCGGGCGGGGACGATGGACCAGATCATACTCCAATTCATCAACGGGCTGGACAAGGGCAGCGCCTATGCGCTGATCGCCCTCGGGCTCACGCTGATCTTCGGCACGCTGGGGGTGGTGAATTTCGCCCATGGCACGCTGTTCATGCTGGGCGCCTTCTGCGCCGTGGTGATGCAGCGCATCCTCACGCTTTCGGCGATCACCATCGATCCCACGCAGAAGGATTTCCTCGGCCGCCCGCTCGAAGTGAAAACGCCCTATGTGGAGCTGTGGTTCGGCCATGACATCGGCCAGCTCCTGATCGACTGGGCCGTGCCCCTCTCGCTTCTTCTGGCCATCCCCTTCATGGCGCTCGTCGGCTGGGTGATGGAACGGGGCATCATCAAGCATTTCTACAAGCGCCCGCATGCCGATCAGATCCTCGTCACCTTCGGCCTCGCGATCGTGATCCAGGAGATCGTGAAACAGATCTTCGGCGCCAACCCGATCCCGGTGCCCGCCCCGAAGGCCTTTTCCGGTTCGCTCGATTTCGGCGTGCTGCTCGGATTTGATCCCAATGTGATCGTCTATCCCTACTGGCGGCTTGTCTATTTCCTCTTCTCAAGCGTGATTCTCGCCGCCGTTTTCGCCTTCCTGCGCTATACCACCTTCGGCATGGTGGTGCGCGCCGGCATGGCCGATCGCGAAACCGTGGGGATCCTCGGCATCAACATCGACAAGCGCTTCACCATCATGTTCGCCATCGCCGCGATCGTGGCCGGGGTGGCGGGGGCGATGTATGCGCCGATCAACTCGCCCAATTACCACATGGGCATGGATTTCCTCGTGCTCTCCTTCGTCGTCGTGGTGGTGGGCGGCATGGGCAGCCTTCCCGGCGCGGTGCTCGCGGGCTACCTTCTCGGCATCCTCGAAAGCTTCGCCTCGATGAACGTGATCAAGGACGCCCTGCCCGGCATCGATCAGATCATCATCTATCTCACGGCCATCGTCGTGCTGCTGCTGCGCCCGCGCGGGCTTCTGGGCAAGCGCGGCGTGATGGAGGATTGAGCCATGCTCGGACTTAACCGCAAAGACACCACCTTCTTCCTGATCGTCATCGCCCTGACGCTCTTCACCCCCTTCCTGATGCAGCCCTTCGGCGAAACCAGCCCGCTGGCTCAGTTCAACGGCGGCTATCCCGATCTGATGGCCAAGGTGGCGATCTTCGGCATCTTCGCCATCGGCTTCAACATCCTCTTCGGCCTCACGGGCTACCTCTCCTTCGGCCATGCGGCCTTTCTCGGGGTGGGCTCCTATGCGGCGGTGTGGATGTTCAAGCTGCTCACGCTCAACGTCTTTCCCGCGGTGATCCTCGCGGTGATCATGTCGGGGCTGCTGGCGCTGCTGATCGGCTGGATCTCGCTGCGCCGCTCTGGGATCTACTTCTCGATCCTGACCCTCGCCATGGCCGAAATGGCCTACCGGCTCGCCTATTCGGTGCTGACACCTCTCACCAACGGCGAAACCGGCCTGCAGGTGCGCCCCACCGATCCGCGCATCCTCGACGGGCCGGGCGCTGCCGATTATCCCAATCTCTTCGGCCTCGAGCTCAGCCGCTCCTGGCGGCTCGAGATCGGCGATCATCTCTTCACCTTCAATGTCGGCTATTACTTCTGCGCCGCCTTCGCCATCCTCGCCTTCTACATCTCGCTGCGCATCTTCCGCTCGCCCTTCGGGCTGATGCTGCGCGCGGTGAAGGCCAATCAGCAGCGGATGAACTACACCGGCCTGAACCCCAAGCCCTACACGCTCGCCGCCTTCGTGATCTCCGGCATGTATGCGGGACTCGCCGGCGGGCTGATGGCGGCCATGGATCCGCTTGCCGGCGCCGAGCGCATGCAGTGGACGGTAGGCGGCGAGGTGGTGATCATGACCATCCTCGGCGGCGCCGGCACGCTCATGGGCCCGGTGCTCGGCGCGGGCACGATCAAGTATCTCGAGAACATCTTCTCCAAGATCAACGAAAACGTTCTGCATGACTGGTTCTCCTTCCTGCCCGACGGGCTCGAGAATGCGGTGGTTTGGATCCTTTCGCGCTTCACCGGCGAGGGCTGGGCGCTGACGCTCGGGCTCGTGTTCATGCTGGTGGTGGCCTTCCTGCCCGGCGGGCTTGTCGAGGGCGGGCAGCGCATCGCGCGCCTGCTGCGCCGGCGCGGCGGCAAGGGGGAAGGCGGCGCCGGGGGCGGAGAAGAAACCGCCCACACCTCCCCCTCCACCCCGCCTGCAGCCGAGTGAGGAGAGACGAAGGACATGGGTATTCTCGAAGTCAAGAACGTCAACAAGAGCTTCGGCGGCCTGCACGCGCTGAAGGATGTCAATCTCAGCGTGCGGGAAAACACCGTTCACGCGATCATCGGGCCGAACGGGGCGGGCAAGTCAACGCTTCTCAACGTGCTCGTGGGCAAGCTCATCCCCGATACCGGCAGCGTGATGTTCGACGGCAAATCGGTGCTCGGGCGCAAGCCCTACGAGATCAACCAGATGGGCATCAGCCGCGTTTTCCAGACACCGGAGATCTTCGGCGATCTGACGGTGCTCGAAAACGTGCTGATCCCATGCTTTGCCCACCGTGACGGCGTGTTCAGGATGCACGCCTTCGAAACGGTGGAGCGCGAGGCGGCGATGATCGAAATGGCAGAGCGGATCCTCGAGGACGTGAACATGGCCGACAAGCGCCATGCCCATGCCGCGGCGCTTTCGCGCGGCGACAAGCGCCGCCTCGAGATGGCCATGTGCCTCGTGCAGGAGCCCAAGCTCCTGCTGCTCGACGAACCCACCGCCGGCATGGCCCGCGCCAACACGAACAGCACCATCGACCTTCTGAAGGAGATCCACGAGAAGCGCGCCATCACCATGGTGATCATCGAGCATGACATGCACGTGGTGTTCTCGCTCGCCCAGCGCATCACCGTTCTGGCCCAGGGCACGCCGATCGTCGAGGACACGCCGGAAAACATCAAGGGCAATCCGAAGGTGCGCGAGGCCTATCTCGGCACGGCGGAAGTATAGGGAAAACGCCATGGCAATCATGACGAAAACGGTAACCCACCCCGAACCCGCCTTCTTCTCGGTCTGGGACATCCACGCCTATTACGGCGAGAGCTACATCGTGCAGGGGGTGAGCTTCAACGTGCATGAAGGCGAGATCCTCGCGCTTCTGGGCAGGAACGGCGCCGGCAAGACAAGCACCCTGCGCGCCATCGCCCGCCTCGACGAGCCCATGGTGACGCATGGGGAAATCTGGCTCGATCACCAGAAGCTGCACGAGATGAGATCCTTCGAGGCGGCGCGCGCCGGCTGCCAGCTGGTGCCCGAGGACCGGCGCATCATCCCCGGCCTCACGGTGGAGGAAAACCTCGAACTGGCCCGCATCGCCGAACCCACCGGGTGGTCGCTCGAACGGATCTACGATCTCTTCCCGCGCCTGCGCGAGCGCCGCGGGCAGGAGGGGATCACCCTCTCGGGGGGCGAACAGCAGATGCTGGCGATCGCCCGGGCGCTGGCACGCGACATCAAGGTGCTGCTGCTGGACGAGCCCTACGAGGGCCTCGCGCCGGTGATCGTGCAGGAGATCGAAAAGACCCTGCATCTGATCCGCGAGCAGGGCATCACCACGGTGATTGTCGAACAGAACGCCATCGCCGCGCTGAAACTCGCCGATCGCGCGGTGATCCTCGATACCGGCCAGGTGGTGTTTGACGGCCTCGCGCAGGAAGTGCTTGATAACGAAGATCTTCGGGCCGAATATCTCGCCATCTGACATTCAAGGACATTCAAAGACCGCAAAAGCGGCCCCGCAGGAAGGATGAAGACATGGAAGTGAAAACCTATCCCCCCAGCCCCGAATTCGTGAAACACGCCCATGTGGACGCGCAGAAATACGAGGAATGGTATGCGCGCTCGGTGAGCGATCCCGATGGTTTCTGGGGCGAGCAGGCCAAACGGCTCGACTGGATCAAGCCCTTCACCAAGGTGAAGAACACCAGCTTCGAGCCGGGCAACATCTCGATCAAGTGGTTCGAGGACGGCACGCTCAACGTTGCGCAGAACTGCATAGACCGCCATCTCGAGAAGCGCGGCGATCAGGTGGCGATCATCTGGGAGCCCGACGAGCCCGCCGATCCGGTGCGCAAGATCACCTATCGCGAGCTCCACGATCAGGTGAGCCGCATGGCCAATGTGCTGAAGGCCCAGGGCGTGGGCAAGGGCGATCGGGTGGTGATCTACATGCCGATGATCCCGGAAGCGGCCTTTGCCATGCTGGCCTGTGCACGCATCGGCGCCATCCACTCGGTGGTGTTCGCAGGCTTCAGCCCCGATGCGCTCGCAAGCCGCATCAACGATTGCGGCGCAAAGGTGCTGATCACCGCCGATGAAGCCCCGCGCGGCGGGCGCGTCACGCCCCTCAAGGCCAATGCCGATCTGGCGCTGGCGCAATGCAATGGCGATGTGAAATGCCTCGTGGTCAAGCACATGGGCGCCACCGTCCACTGGGAGGAGGGGCGCGACGTGGATCTGCTGCACGAGATGCAGGAGGCCAGCCCCGATTGCCCGCCCGAGGAGATGAACGCCGAGGATCCCCTCTTCATCCTCTACACTTCCGGCTCCACCGGCAAGCCCAAGGGC
>JALVEX010000135.1 GCA_027030435.1 Paracoccaceae bacterium | reverse complement strand
GGATCGGAAGCATAGACGACATGGGCATTGATCGCATCATCGATCAGCCGGGCGGTATATTGCCCGTCCGCCCCCCGCGCGGACAGCAGGGAATGGCCGAACCACCCGCCCGCTAGCCCGAGCCCGACGAGGGCAAGCCCGGCGGCGAGGGCGCGCCAGGGCACATGCGCTGCCGTCCCGGCCTCGCGGGGCAGGGGCGGGGCCTTGCGGGGTGCTGGGAAGAGGCGGCGCAGGGCCTCGTTCTGGGCCTGCCAATCGGCCACTTCGCGCGCCTTATCAGGATGCGCGGCAAGCCAGGCTTCCACGCGCCGCCTGTCTGCTTCGCAAAGCTGACCGTCCACATATCCGTGCAGCATCTCTTCGGAAATGTCGTTTCGCGCGTCACTCATGATCTGCCCTGCCTTTTCATGATCGGGTTTTCGCCACCCGCCGCGCGCAGCGCCGCCCGGGCGCGGGCGATGCGCGACATGAGCGTGCCCTGTGCAATATCGAGCACCTCCGCCGCCTCCTTGTAGCTGAGCCCGCCGAGCACCACCAGCAGGAGCGCCTCGCGCTGCTCGCCCGGGAGCGCGGCCACGGCGTGCGAGAGATCGGCGAGATCGAGCCGCGCGGCAAGGGGATCGGCGGCGCGTGCCTCATGGGCGGGGTCGTCCGCATCGATCGCCACCAGCCGGGGGCGGCGCGCCTCGCTGCGCCGTTGATTGCGGTAGAGATTGAGGAGCATCTTCATCAACCATGGCTTGAGCGGGCCGGTGGGGCGCCAGAGCCGGCGCTTCCTGAGCGCGCGCTCGGCGCAATCCTGCACCAGATCATCGGCGAGATCGCGATTGCGGGTGAGCGCATGGGCATAGCGCCACAGATCGGGCAGGCATTGCTGCAATTCCCGCTCGAATATGCTCATCAGCCGCTCCCGGGTAGCCGGCCCCGCGCAAGCCGGGCCGGCGATCTCATGCGCGCCCCTCAGGGACGGGCCACGTGCCACACGCCCTTCACACCGTCGCCGGTGGTATCGCCGGGCTTGTGATCCTTGAACCATGTATAGAGCGGTTTTTCGTGCCAGGCGAGTTGCTGCGTGCCATCCTTGCGCGCCACGATCGAGAAGCCCTTGCCGAGCTTCTGACCTTCTGCGGCCGGCTGGGGCGGCCATTTCTCGGCGCAGGGGCCGTAGCAATTGGAAACGCCGGGTGCGTCCTTGTCGAACACGTAAAGCGTCATGCCCGCGTCATTGGCGAGCACCTTGCCGATCGCGGTATCCTGGATGGTCACGCCATCGGCGAGATCCATGTTGCCGGCGGTGGCGGCGCAGGCGGCAAGGGCGAGCCCGGCAAGGGTTGAAAGGGGGAGGGAAAGGCGCATCTTCTCGTTCTCCTGTCTGTTTCAGGTCTGTTTCAGGCATCATTGCCGCCAGCCGTGCCGGATCGCTTCGCACGATCGCGTTGCGGGCTGGCATGAGATACAACACCGCGCTACGGGACTTATTCCCGCCGGGGCGAAAAAAGGTGAAAAAAGTTCCGGGTTTAAAGAATCCGCAATTGAGCTGCGCGGGCGGGATATCAGCCGGGCGCCCGGCTGATCCGGGTGGCGAGATGGACAAGGCTTTCGGAATTGCGCACGCCGGGGATGGCGCCGATTTCATCAAGGGTGCGGTCGAGCTCCTCGGTGGTGTCGGTGGCGAGGCGAAGGATGAGATCGAAGCGGCCGCTGGTGGTGTGGGCGCTTTCCACCTCGGGAATGGCTTCGAGACGGCGCAGCACCTGCGCATTGGCGCGCGGCTCGATCTGCAGGAGCACCGTGGCGCGCAGCCGGCCCCTTGCGAAGCGCTCGCCCGGCACGATCGTATAGCCCGCGATCACGCCCCGCCGCTCTAGCCGCTCGAGGCGCGCTTGAAGGGTGGTGCGCGCCACGCCGAGGCGGCGGGCGAGCACCGCGAGCGATTGGCGCGCATCGCGCCCAAGCTCCGCGAGCAGGGATTTGTCGAGATCGTCCATCTGCGCATTTTGCCGAAAATATCATCGTAATGACGTAACTTTATCCGATATCGCCCAGACCGACAAATGATTTCGGCCACCCCGGCGCTTATTCTGGGGGAGAGAACAGCCCCCGAAGAAAGAGGCCGCCCCATGAGCAGAACCCCCGCCCTGTGGCCCGATCCGGCAAGCCATATCCGCCACGCGGCGCCGGAAATGCCCACATATTACATGCGCCCGGATTGCCTTCAGGCCACGGCCCGGCGCTTTCTGCGCGGGTTTCCGGGGCTGGTCACATATGCCGTCAAGGCCAATGACGCGCCGGTGGTGCTGGAAAATCTCGTGGCGGCGGGGATCGGGGCCTTCGATGTGGCCTCGGTGGCGGAGATGGAAAGGGTGCGCGCGGTGCTCCCCTCCGCCGTGCTGCACTATAACAACCCCGTGCGTTCGCGCGCCGAGATCCGGGCAGGCATCGCCATGGGCTGCGTTTCCTGGGCGGTGGACAGTCTGGGCGAGCTTGAGAAGCTGCGCGAAGAGGGCGTGGCGCAAGGAGCGGAGATCGCGGTGCGCTACAAGCTCCCGGTGGCCGGCGCGGCCTATGATTTCGGCGAGAAATTCGGCGCCGATCCCGCGCAGGCGTCCGAGATCATGCGCCGCGCGGCTCGGCTTGGCTACAGGGTTTCGCTCGGCTTTCACCCGGGCACCCAATGCGCCGACCCGGCCGCCTGGGCGGCCTATGTGCGGGCGGCGGGCGAGATCGCGGCGCGGGCCGCAGTCCGCCCCGTGCGCCTCAATGCCGGCGGCGGTTTCGCCGCGCCCGACGGCGCCGGCGGCCCGGATCTCGAGGCGATCTTCCGCGCCATAGCGGATGCCCGCGCTGCCGCCTTTCCCGCGCGCGCCCCGGCGCTGTTCTGCGAACCGGGCCGGGCCATGGTGGCCGCCGCCTTTCGCCTTGCGGTGCGGGTGAAGGCGATCCGCGAAGGCGGCGCGGTGTTCCTCGATGACGGCATCTACGGCCATCTCGGCGAACGCCCTGCGCCCGGCGCGCTTCACCGCTTCGCGGCCCTTTCCCCCGACGGCACGCCGCGCCGGGGCAGCCGAAGCCCCCGCACCGTCTTCGGCCCCACCTGCGACAGCCTCGATCGCCTTCCCGAGGAGCTCGCCCTGCCTGGCGATCTCGCGGAAGGGGATTATATACTGTTTCATGATATGGGTGCCTATGCCGGGGTGACCGCGACAGGTTTCAACGGCTATGGCGATTGCAGGCTCGTGACGGTCGGATCCTGGTAGGCGGGCCGGCACGGAGCCGGAGCGGAAGGAGTGGCGATTGGCCTGGTTTGGCCGCATGATCCGGCGCATGGCGCGCCTCAGCCCCTGGGCGGCGCGCATGCCGGCGCGCGCGGAGCGCCGGCCGCTCGATCACGTGATCATCCTCGATGGCACCATGTCCTCCCTGAAGGAGGGCTTCGAAACCAACGCCGGGCGCACCTACAAGCTCCTGCGCGAGGCGGCGCGCGAAGGCGGAGCGGCGCGGCTCTCCATCTACTATGAGGCCGGGGTGCAGTGGCAGGGGCTCACCCATTTCGCCCCGGTGATCACCGGCCATGGCATCAATGCAAGGATCCGGCGCGCCTATGGGGTGCTTGCCTCCCGCTACCGCCCGGGCGACAGGATCTTTCTCTTCGGCTATTCGCGCGGTGCCTATACGGCGCGCTCGCTCGCCGGGCTCATCGATCGCATCGGCCTGTTGCGTGCCGAAGAGGCGACGGAGCGCAACATCCGCCAGATCTGGCGCCATTACCGCCATGATCCCCACGGCCCCGCCGCCCGCGCCTTCGCCGCCGCCTATTGCCACGCGGAGGCAGAGATCGAGATGATCGGCGTGTGGGATACGGTGAAATCCCTCGGCCTGCGCCTGCCTTTCCTGTGGCGGCTGACGGAAAAGCAGCATGATTTTCACAGCCACCACCTCGGCCACAGCGTGCGCCACGGCTATCACGCGCTGGCGATGGACGAAACGCGCGAGGCCTTCGAGCCGGTGCTCTGGGAATGCCCCGAGGGCTGGCGCGGGCGGGTCGAGCAGGTCTGGTTTCGCGGCTGTCACGGGGATGTGGGCGGGCAGCTCGATGATTTCGAGCCCGCGCGCCCGCTGGCCAATATCCCTCTGGTGTGGATGCTCGAGCGTGCCGAGCGCGCGGGCCTGGCGCTTCCGGAAGGCTGGCGGGCGCGCTTTCCCTGCGATCCGGCGGCGCCGATGGTGGGCAGCCTGCGCGGGCTCGGCAAATTCTTCATCCTGCGGCGCAAGCGGGTGATCGGGCGCGACCCGAGCGAATCCGTGCACCCCACGGCGCGCGAACATCTGGCGCGCAAGCGGCCGGCGAGGCTTGCCGATCCCGCCCTGATCGCGCAGGACGGGGCCGCGCGCGCCACAGGCGAAGCGCCGGCACTGCAGGGGCAGGGGGCGGGGCTGGCGCTGCCGGGCGAGGGCTGAGCGGGCAGGGCGCCAGGGATCGTCCGACCCCGCCCGCGGGGCTCCCGGCTCTCAGGCCACGTTTTCGAGGCTGGCGCGCGGCTCGATGCCAAGGGCGTGGCAGATGGTGCGCGTCAGATGCGGGCGGTTGAGGGTGTAGAAGTGGAGATCCTCGACCCCGCCGGCGATCAGATCGGAGCAGAGTTCGGTTGCGAGGCTGATGGACAGCAGCTCCTCGCGCCCGTCGCGGATCGCCTTTTCATAGGCTTCGTCGAGCCAGGCGGGCACGGAGGTGCCGCAGCGCAGGGCGAATTTGCGCGCGCCCTTCCAGCTTTCGATCGGCAGGATACCGGGGATGATCGGCGCATCGATCCCCGCTTTCACGCAGGCATCGCGGAAGCGGAAGAAGGTTTCCGCCTCGAAGAAGAACTGGGTGATCGCGCTCGAGGCGCCGGCATCGATCTTGCGCTTGAGGAATTCGATATCGGCGGCGTGGCTTTCGGCCTCGGGATGCTTCTCGGGATAGGCGCCGACCCTGATCGTGAACCTGCCGGTAGCCGCCAGCGCCTCGACCAGCTCGACGCTCGAGGCAAAGCCCTCCGGGTGGGGGGTGAATTTCGCCTGACCCTTGGGCGCATCGCCCCTCAGCGCCACGATCTCGCGCACGCCCGCCTCGTGATAGCGCTCGGCGATTTCGAGCGTCTCGGCGCGGCTCGCGTTCACGCAGGTCAGATGCGCCGCCACGTTGAGCCCGTAATGCTTGTGGATGGTGGCCACCGCCTCATGGGTGAGATCGCGCGTGGTGCCCCCCGCGCCATAGGTGACGGAGACGAACCGCGGCCCGAGCGGCGCCAGCGTGCGCACCGTTTCCCAAAGGCGAAAGGAGGCCTCGAGCGATTGCGGCGGGAAGAATTCGAAGGAAACGCGCGGGGCGGGCGGGGTCGGGGCAGGCGGGCGGCCTTCGCCGCGCTTTGCGTCCTGATCGGCGGATTTCATGGGTCTGTCCTCTTGATTTCGGCCCTTTTCGCATGGACAAGACCGTGAAGCAAATTCATAATTCTCAAGATCAACATGAAATTGAAAGCATCAGGGCAAGCACATGCATCTTGAACTGCGCCATCTGCGCACCATCCGGGCGATACACGAGGAGGGGGGGCTTGCGCGCGCGGCCGAGCGGCTGTGCATTACCCAATCGGCGCTGAGCCACCAGATCAAGGCGCTCGAGGAGCAGGCCGGCGTGGCGCTGTTCGTGCGCCGCTCCAAGCCCCTGAAGCTCTCGCCCGCCGGGCGGCGCCTCCTGGCGCTTGCCGAGGAGGTGCTGCCGAGGGTGGCGGCGCTCGAGGCGGAGTTTTCCGATCTGCGCGAGGGCTCGGCGGGGCGGCTGCACATCGCCATGGAATGCCACGCCTGTTTCGACTGGCTGATGCCCGTTCTCGATCTCTTCCGCCGCGCCTGGCCCGAGGTGGATCTCGATATCCGCCCGGGCCTTGCCTTCGGCGCGCTCGACGCGCTGGAGCGCCAGCAGGTGGATCTGGTGATTTCCTCCGACCCGGAGGAGATCGCGGGCATCGAATTCGTGCCCCTCTTCGATTACGAGCCGCGCTTCGTGGCCTCCGCCGCCAATCCGCTCGCCGCGCGCCCCTTCATCGAGGCGGCCGATTTCGCCGATCAGACCCTCATCACCTACCCGATGGATCGCGAGCGGCTCGATGTGTTTTCCGAGCTTCTGCTGCCCGCGCGCATCGAGCCCCGCGCCGTTCGCCAGGTGGAGCTTACCGAGATGATCCTGCTGCATGTGGCCTCCAACCGCGGCGTTGCCGTGCTGCCCGACTGGGTGCTGCGCGAGGTGCGTCGCGATGGCGATTACATCACCCGCCCGCTCACCCGCCATGGCCTCACCCGCCGTCTCTATGGCGCGATCCGCGCCGAGGAGCGGGAAAAGCCCTACATGGCCCACATGCTGCGCCTGTGCCGCTCCGAGCCGGTGAAGCTGCAAAGGGGATGAGGGGAAGAGGGCCGATCCCCCCTGCGCCCGTTTGCCCTCCGGTTGCTCCCCGGTTGCCCCTTGGCACGCCCGGCCGAACCCCGTAAAGGGGGCGGGAACGAAGGAGTGCTGAAAACATGCAGGGCAGTGCCAATCTCAATGTCATGATCAAGGCCGCGCGCAGGGCAGGGCGTTCGCTGGCCAAGGATTTCCGCGAGGTGGAGAATCTCCAGGTTTCCGCCAAGGGGGCAGGCGATTTCGTCAGCCGCGCCGATGTCGCCGCCGAGGCGATCATCCGCGAAGAGCTCATGGCCGCGCGCCCCACCTATGGCTGGTGCGCGGAGGAGAGCGATGCGGTGGCGGGCAAGGATCCCACGCGGCGCTGGATCGTCGATCCGCTCGACGGCACCACCAATTTCCTCCATGGCCTGCCGCACTGGGCGATCTCGATCGCGCTCGAGCACAAGGGCGAGATCGTGGCCGGGGTGATCTACGATCCGGCGAAGGACGAGCTTTTCCGCGCCGAGAAGGGGCAGGGCGCCTGGATGAACGAAACTCGGCTCAGGGTTTCGGGGCGCAGCCGGATGATCGAGAGCATCTTCGCCACCGGCCTGCCCTTCGCCGGGCGCCCCGGCCTGCCCGAGACGCTGAAGGATCTCGCCCGTCTGCTGCCCCAGTGCGCCGGCGTGCGCCGCTGCGGTTCGGCGGCGCTCGATCTCGCCTATGTGGCGGCCGGGCGCTTCGAAGGCTTCTGGGAGCACGGCCTGCATGAGTGGGACATGGCCGCCGGGCTCGTCATCCTGCGCGAGGCGGGCGGGCTGGCCGAGCCGATCGACCCTGCGGGCGATATCCTGCGCGATGGCGAGATCGTCTGCGCCAATGGCGAAATCTTCGAGAAATTCGCCCGGGTGATCCGCGAGGGGTGAGCGTGCCCGAGGGGCGTGCGGGCCTGCGGTGTCTCGCCCGTTGCGTTTTCGCCTCGCTTTGCCTATGAAGCGGGCAATTGCCCAATAATTGGACAAAGGCCGGGTCTTGCACATCAATCTGGCAGATATCACCCTCACGCCCCCCGTTTTCCTCGCCCCCATGGCGGGGATCACGGATCTGCCCTTTCGCCGGCTTGTGGCGCGCTTCGGCGCCGGGCTGGTGGTGAGCGAGATGGTGGCGAGCCAGGAGATGGTGCAGGCCAAGCCGGGCGTGCGCGAGCGCGCGGCGCTCGGCCTCGGCCCGGATGCGGCGGGAGCGGGGCGGGCACCAACGGCTGTCCAGCTTGCCGGGCGGCAGGCGCGCTGGATGGGCGAGGCGGCGCGCATGGTGGAGGCCAATGGCGCGGCGATCATCGATATCAACATGGGCTGTCCGGCGAAGAAGGTGGCCGGCGGCGGCTCGGGGGCGGCGCTGATGCGCGATCCCGATCTTGCGCTTTCGCTGATCGAGGCGGTCGTGGGCGCGGTTTCGGTGCCGGTGACGCTCAAGATGCGGCTCGGCTGGGATGAGGAGAGCCTCAACGCTCCCGATCTTGCGCGCCGGGCCGAGGCGGCCGGGGTGGCGATGATCACGGTGCACGGGCGCACGCGCCGCCAGTTCTACAAGGGGCGCGCCGACTGGGCGGCGATCGCGGCGGTGAAGCGGGCCGTTTCCATTCCCGTGATCGCCAATGGCGACATCACCGATACGGCCGGCGCACGCCGGGCGCTGGCGCTTTCGCGGGCCGATGGGGTGATGGTGGGGCGCGGGGCCGAGGGCGCGCCCTGGCGGCTGGCCGAGATCGCGGCCGCGCTTTGGGGCACGCCCGCGCCCGAGATCCCGCAGGGCGCCGCCTTCGCCGGGATGGTGGCGGAGCACTACGACGACATGCGCGCCTTCTACGGCCCCGATCTCGCCCTGCGCGTGGCGCGCAAGCACCTCGCCTGGTACATGGATCGCGCCGCCACGCCCGCGCCGCTGCGCCGCGAGGTGCTGACGGCGTGCGATCCGGCCCGCGTGCTTGCGTTGCTGCCGCTGGCGCTCAGCACCCATGCGGAGGCATATCCGCAGGCTGGGGCGGAGGCGGCGGCATGAAGGTGGCGGCATGAAGGCGGGGGATCTGTGGTCGGCGCTGCCCGAGCCGGCGCTCCTGATCGATGCGGCGGGGCGGATCGAAGCCGCCAACCCGCTTGCCGAGGCGTTTACCAACCGCTCGGCGCGCGCGCTGGTGGGCCGTCCGGTGGAGGCCGTTCTGGCGGCGGACGGGCGGCTCGGGGAGGCGCTTTCGCGGGTGCGGCGCAGCGGGGCCAGCGTTTTCGTGAAGGACATGGCGATCGCCCCGGCGCGGGGAAACGGCGCCGGCAGCGCTGAAAAGGAGGGCCGGGAGGGGCCTCTCTGCACCCTGCGCATCGCGCCCTGCGGCGATCAGGGGCGGATGCTCCTGATGATTGCCCCCCAGGATCAGGGCGCGGCCCTCGCCCACGGCCAGCCGGCGCGCAAGGCCGCCAAGGCGGCGATCGGCATGGCCGAGATGCTGGCCCACGAGATCAAGAATCCGCTCGCCGGAATCACCGGCGCGGCGCAGCTTCTGGCGATGAATCTCTCGCCCGAGGCGCGGGAGGAGCGGGAACTGACGGAACTGATCGTCTCCGAATGCCAGCGCGTGGTGAAGCTGCTGGAGCAGGTGGAAGAATTCGGCAATCCGCGCCGGCCGGCCCTTCGCGCCATCAACATTCACGATGCGCTCGATCGCGCGCGCCGCTCGGCCGCGCTCGGCAAGGCCGCGAAGATGCGCTTTCGCGAGGATTACGATCCCTCGCTGCCGCTCACCCGCGCCGATCCCGATCAGCTGCAGCAGGTTTTCCTCAATCTCATCACCAACGCCGCCGAGGCCGCCGGCCCGCAGGGCGGCACCATCACCCTGCGCACCCATTACGATCACGCCATGCACCTGCGCCGCCCCGACGGCACCCGCACCCCCCTGCCGCTGCAGGTGGAAATCATCGACGACGGCCCCGGCCTGCCGCCCGAGATCGCCGATGACATCTTCGCCCCCTTCGTTTCGGGGCGCGAAAACGGCACCGGCCTCGGGCTGGCGCTGGTGTCGAAGATCGTCACCGATCACGGCGGGATCGTGAGCGTCGAATCGCGCCCCGGCAGGACGGCTTTCCGCATCTCGCTGCCGGTCGCGCCCAGAGGGGAGGAATAGGCATGGACGGCACCGTGCTCGTGGCGGATGACGATCGCACCATCCGCACCGTTCTCACCCAGGCCTTCACGCGCGCGGGCTGCAAGGTCCATGCCACATCCTCGATGGAAACGCTGAAGCGCTGGGTGCGCGAGGGGATGGGGGATCTGGTGATCTCGGATGTGGTGATGCCCGATGGTAACGGCCTCGAGGCGCTGCCCGAGATCGCGCGCGCCCGCCCCGGCCTGCCGGTGATCGTCATCTCGGCGCAGAACACCATCATGACGGCCATCCGCGCCACCGAGGCCGAGGCCTTCGATTATCTTCCCAAGCCCTTCGATCTCCCCGATCTTATGCAGCGCGCGGCGCGGGCGCTCAAGATCCGCCGCCGGCGGGCGCGCCCGTCCGTCAAGGATGGCGGCGATTGCGGCGCGCGCGGGGAAGGCGCCGTTCCCGCAGCCTCCGGCGCGACCGAAAGCCCCGGCGGCGCGGCACTTGCGCTCGCCACCGATCTGCCGCTGATCGGCCAGAGCCCGCCCATGCAGCAGCTCTACAAGCTGATCGCCCAGGTGATCCATACCGATATCGCGGTGCTGATCCAGGGGGCGAGCGGCACCGGCAAGAGCCTGATCGCGCGCGCCGTTCATGATCTCGGGCCGCGGCGGGAGGCGCCGCTGGTGAGCGCCGGGGCGCTTGACCTCACCGATCCGGTGGCCGCGCGCGATCTGATGCACCGGGCGCGCGGGGGCACGCTCTTGATCGAGGAGCCGGGGGATCTCGGCCCCGGTATGCAGGCGATCCTGACCCGCCTTCTCGATCTGGCGGAGGCGAGCGAGGTGCGCCTCATCGCCACCTCGCGGCGTGATCTCGCCACCGCCACCGAATCCGGAGAATTTCGCGAGGATCTCTATTTCCGCCTCGCCTCCCTCGTGATCGCGGTGCCGCAGCTTTGCGATCGCATCGAGGATATCCCGCTTCTCGCCCGTCATTTCCTTGCCGGCCATCCGCGCGGCGCGGGGCTTGCGATCAGCGCACGGGCGGAGGAACTCCTGCGCCGCTACAGCTGGCCCGGGAACGTCCGCCAGCTTGAAAATGTCATGAAGCGCCTGGCGCTGACGGCGACAGGCCCTGAGATCCGCCGCAGCGATGTGGAGGCGGCGCTTGCGGGCCAGCCCGAGGCGGCGCAGGTGAGGCGCGGGGGAGAGGGGGAAACGCTTTCCCAATCCGTGGCCGGCCACCTGCGGCGCTATTTCGATCTCCATCAGGGCAGCCTGCCGCCGCCCGGCCTCCACGCGCGCATCCTCGCCGAGGTGGAGCGCCCCCTGATCGAGATCGCGCTCGAGGCAACGGGCGGCAATCAGATCCGCTGCGCCGAGCTGCTCGGGATCAACAGGAATACCCTGCGCAAAAAGATCGCCCTCCTTGATATTCGCGTGACACGGCGGCGCAAATTGATGTAAATAGGCAACATGCCGGGAGGAGGAGGCGCCGAAAAGCGGCGTTTGCCCCGTGCATATGGTGGTTGGGGCCGTGAGCGATACCAGTTCTTCCATAAGGCGGCTGTTGCCGCAAAAGCGCACCCAGGCGTGGGAAAAGCTGCGGCGCCTGCGCCGTCAGCGCCGTGTGCAGAATGCGGCCACGCTCGGGCTGGTGCTGCTCGGCCCGGTGATGGCGCTTCTCACCTACATGGTGCTCGGGCCGCTGGATCAGGGCGCCGCATCGCCCATGCTGCGCATCGTGCTGCTGGCCGATCTCGTCTATGTGCTGCTGGTGGCGGCCCTGGTGCTGCAGCGGGTGGCGCGGATGGTGGCGGCGCGCCGGGCGCGTTCGGCCGGCTCGCGGCTGCACCTGCGCCTCACCGGGGTTTTCGCGCTGATCGCGCTCATCCCCACCGTGCTTGTGGCGGTTTTCGCTGTGCTGACGGTGAATGTCGGGCTCGAGGGGTGGTTTTCCGAGCGCGTGCGCCAGGTGCTGGGCAATTCCCTCGAGGCCGCCCAGGCCTATGAAAACGAACACCGCCGCGATCTTGTCACCGATGCCCGCGCCCTCGCAGATTTTCTCGATCGCGCCAGCCGCAGCCGCTTCTTCATCAGCGACGGCGAATTGCGCCAGCTGCTGACCCAGGGCCAGGCCCAGATCCAGCGCGGGCTGAAGGAGGCCTATGTGATCGACGGCACCGGCACCATCCGCGCCCGCGGCGAGCGCTCCTATCTCTTCGATTTCGAGCCTCCCACGCCGGAAGAGATCGCAAAGGCCGACAAGGGTGAGGTTGTCGTCATAAAGGATTGGGACAACAACGAATTCCGCGCCCTCAAGCGCCTTGACGAATACACCGATCGCTATCTCTACGTCTCGCGCAAGGTGGATGGCAAGATCCTCAACCTGCTCGACGAAACCCGCCAGACGGTGGATCTCTATCACCAGCTCGAACAGGACCGCGGCAAGCTGGTGTTCGAGTTCGGCCTGCTCTATCTCGGCTTCGCGGTGATCCTGATCCTCGCCGCGATCTGGCTCGGCCTGTGGTTTGCCGAGCGCCTCTCGCGCCCCGTTGGCCGGCTGACCAGCGCCGCCCAGGCCGTGGGGGCGGGGGATCTCGATGTGCAGGTGATCGAGGACGAGGGCGAGGACGAGATCGCCATGCTCGGGCGCTACTTCAATCAGATGACCCGCCAGCTGAAGGCCCAGCGCGGGGCGCTTCTCGAAAACACCGAACAGATCGAGCGCCGCCGCCGGCTGTTTCACTCGGTGCTCGGCTCCGTCACCTCCGGGGTGATCGGGCTCGATGACGAAGGCGCCGTGGCCTTCATCAACCCGTCAGCCGAGCGGATGCTGGGGATCGAAGGCACGAAGGCCGTGGGCGCGGCGCTGGAGCGCATCGTGCCCGAGTTCGCCCCCCTGCTCGCGCGGCTCAGGGCCGAGGGGGCGGAGATGCTGCAGGAGGAAGTGAAGCTCGCGCGCTCCGGCAAGCTCGAAAATCTGCTCGTGCGCCTCGCCACCCGGCGCAACGAGGCGGGCGAGCCCGAGGGCTATGTGATCGCCTTTGATGACGTCACCGATCTCGTGGCCGCCCAGCGCATGGCCGCCTGGGGCGATGTGGCGCGGCGAATCGCCCATGAGATCAAGAATCCGCTCACCCCGATCCAGCTTTCCGCCGAGCGGGTGAAGCGCAAGTTCAGAAAACGCCTTGGCGAGGAGGGCGCGCAGCTTGAGCAATACACGGATGTGATCATTCGCCAGACGAACGATCTGCGCCGCATCGTGGAT
Organism: Paracoccaceae bacterium; assembly: GCA_027030435.1. Classification (GTDB taxonomy): domain Bacteria; phylum Pseudomonadota; class Alphaproteobacteria; order Rhodobacterales; family Rhodobacteraceae; genus WFVA01. Next base: position 532 of record JALVEX010000135.1, on the reverse strand, counting down.
GAGTTCTCGCGCTTTGCGCGCATGCCCGAGCCCGAGCGCCGCCCCGCCGATGTGGCCGCCATTCTGCGCGATGCGGCGCTTCTGCAGGAAAACGCCCTGCCGGGCCTGCGGCTCGTGCTGGACATCCCCGAGCGGGAAGTCTGCGCCGAGGTGGATGAAACCATGATCTCGCAGGCGCTCATAAACCTCATCAAGAATGCCGTGGAAGCCATTGAAACAAGGATCGAAAATGGCGTTCCCGATGATTTCGCGCCGGTGATCCGCATCGCGCTCGAGGTAGATGGCGATGCGCTCCTGATCCGCATCTGCGACAACGGCATCGGCCTGCCGCCCGATCGCGCCCGCCTCTTCGAGCCCTATGTGACCACCCGAGAGAAGGGCACCGGGCTTGGCCTGCCGATCGTCAGGAAGATCATCGAGGAACACGGCGGCACGCTCGGCCTCGAGGACGCGCCGGCGTTTGGCGATGACGGCCACGCCGGGGCCTGCGCGGTGGTCTGCCTGCCGTGCGGTCCGGCCAAAACGGGCGCCG
>JALVEX010000134.1 GCA_027030435.1 Paracoccaceae bacterium | reverse complement strand
GGCCCTTCGATCTCGATCCGGGCGCCGCAGTTGGGGCAGGTCACATAGCGGATCTCCTCGCTCTCTGCGTTATCGCCGGCGCGGGCGAGGGCGCTATCGAGATCATGCTCATGCAGCGCAGCGCCCGTGCCGGCATCGCCGATCTCCTGGCGATTGCCGCAGTGATCGCACACGAGAAGCCCCTCGGCGGGATCGAAGCGCAGATCCGCGCCGCACGCCTCGCAGGGGAAGCGGTGCTCTTCGATCGCGCGCGCGATTTCGCCCTCGGGCATGGCTCAGCCTTCGGAGGGCGGGGGCGGGGGAAGCACGGTGAAGAGGCGGGCGAGTTCGTCGATCTCTCCGGCCCGTTTCCAGCCATCGAGCCCCTGGCTCCAGACATATGTTTCGCGCGTGAGCCCGCCCTCGCCGGCCATGCGCCCCAGATCGGCGCGCGAAAAGGGACCCTTCGTCTTGCCGCCCTCGGCGATGTGCCAGAGCCTTTCCACGGGCGGCGGGGGCGGGCTCTGGAGCGGTGGCGGGCCTTGCGTGAGGCCGCCGGCGGGCGCGCCACCCGCCGGCGCGCCCCAGGGGCCCTCTGCGGCACCGCCCGCCCGGCCGGCAAGCTGCCCACCCATGGCCATTCCCATGCCAAGCCCCATGCCTGCCCCCATCCCCGCGCCAAGCCCCGCCCCCGCGCCGCCCGGGTTGGCGGCGGCGGTGGTGAGGGCCTCGGCGGCGGAGAAATCGATGTAGCGGCGGAGATCGCCGGCGATGCCGGCCGAGGTGCGCTTGTCGAGCGCCGCCTCGACGGCGGGGGGGAGGGAGATGTTCTCGATGTAAAGCTCGGGCACGGCGAGGCCGTATTGCGCCAGCGTGCCGGAGATGCCCTCGGCCAGCAGCCGGCCGAGCTCATCTGTGTTGGCGGCCATGTCGAGCACCGGGATGCCGCTTCGGGCGATCAGGCGGGAGAATTCCTGCACGATGATGTTGCGGATCTGAAAGCTGATCTCGTCCATGGTGAATTCGCCGTCGGTGCCGACGATTTCGGTGAGGAAACGCGCCGGATCGCTGACCTTGATCGCATAGGTGCCATAGGCGCGGATGCGCAGGGGGCCGAATTCGGGATCGCGCAGGATGATCGGATTCTTGGTGCCCCATTTGAGATCGCCGAAGCGGGTGGTGTTGACGAAATAGATCTCGGACTTGAAGGGCGAGCGGAAGCCGTGATCCCAGTGCTGGAGCTTTGTCAGCACCGGCATGTTGTTGGTTTCGAGGAAGTAGAGGCCGGGGGTGAACACATCGGCGATCTGCCCCTCATGCACGAAAACCGCCGCCTGGCCCTCGCGCACCGTGAGCTTGGCGCCATACTTGATCTCGTGGCCCTCGCGCTCGAAACGCCACACCAGCGTGTCGTGGGTGTCGTCCGTCCATTCGATCACATCGATGAATTCACCGGTCAGAAAGTCGAGTATTCCCATCTTTTGCAATCCTTTGCGGTTTGTCCTTGATGTATCACATGAGCTTTCAGCTACTCCCGCCGAGCAGCTCCGCCGCGATCTGGCGCACGATCGGGCGGGCCTCCTCGGCCGTCATGCCCGGGGTCAGGCGCTTGTCGTAGAGGATCTTCAGCATCAGTTCGTCCATCGTGGTGAGGCGGCCGAATTCCTCGTCGTCATTGAAGATCGAGGGGCGGGCGCGGGGGCTGTCATTGGCGAGGCCGAGCCCCTGGGCGATTTCCTCGTGAATGCAGGCGGTGCGCAGGAGATCGGGATGCTCGCCGCGGATGATGGCGATCGCGGCGCGGTAGCGCCAGCCGCCGCCCCCCTCGGTGAAGGCATAGACCTGGCAGCGGGTATCGCGGTCCATGTCGAGCATGGAGGCGAGGGTGGGGGCGTCGATCCCCGGCATCAGGCTGCGGATCAGGGGCGCGGCCCTGCGCCGCTCGTCCTCGTTGAGAAACAGCACATGGAAATTGCCGCCCGAGCGGACAAGCCGGATCGGCAGGCCGGTGAGGGCGGCAAGCCGCGCGGCATAAGCGGCGATCTCGGCGCGATCGCGCCGGCGCTGATCGAGCGGGATCGAGGGGCCGAAGATCACCCGCATGCGGACGGGGCCTTCCCAGCGCTTCAGACGGCTTGCGGATTCGCGCTGGATGACCCGCCCGCCCTCGACCACGAATTCATCGAAGAAGGCGATGCGGATGAAGTTCCTGGCCAGATCCTCGGCGCTGAAGGGCGTATCCGGCCCGCCGCCGCCCTGGCGCAGCAGCCCGCGGGCGAGGAGCCCTTCCTCCACCCGCTGATAATAGGCCGAGAGCGCGCGGCTTTCCGGGCTCCGCGGCAGGACGTGAGGCTTCGGATGTGGTGGCGGCGCAGGGCGGGGCGCCGGTCGGGGGGGCAGGGGGGTAGTGAGGAGATTGCAGGCCGGAAGGGCCAGGAGGGCAGCCAGCACAAGCGGCAGGCGCAAGGCGCGCCGCTTTGCGCCCGTGCGCCGCCCCGGCGGCCTGTTCCTGTGCTTCTCCCGCCCTGCCATGGCTCATTCGGCGCCCGCGGCGGCGCCGATCGCAGCCCCGCTGCCATCGCCGCGCGCCTTCGCCGCGGCCAGCGTATCGCGCAGCTCGGTTTCCATCTTCTTCAGTTCCGCTTCCGCCTCGGCGCGCTTGCGCTTGCCCTCGTCGGCGATGGCAAGGCTTTCCTCGATGGTGGCGATCAGCTCGGCATTGGCCTTCTTCACCGCCTCGATATCGAAGATCCCCCGCTCCATCTCCTCGCGCACCGCGCGATTGGCCTGGCGGAGATTTTCGGCATTGGCCGTCAGCAGTTCGTTGGTGAGATCGCTGGCCTCCTTCACCGCCCGCGCCGCTTCCGAGGAGCGCTGGATCGCCACCGCCTGGGCAAGCTGATGCTCCCAGAGGGGGATGGTGTTGACGAGGGTGGAATTGATCTTGGTGACGAGCGATTTGTCATTCTCCTGCACCAGCCGGATCGAGGGGAGCGACTGCATGGTGACCTGGCGGGTGAGCTTCAGATCATGCACGCGCCGCTCCAGATCATCGCGCGCCGCGCGCAGATCGCGCAGCTCCTGGGCCGCCATCACCTGATCCTTCTCGGGCGCCTTCTCCACCTCCTTTTCCTTGGCGGGGATGATCTTTTCGTCAAGCTCCCTCAGCTTCTCCTCGCCCGCAGCGATGTAGAGCGCCAGTTCGTCGTAGAAATCGAGGGTGCGCTCGTAGAGTTTGTCGAGCGCCTTGATATCCTTCAGGAGCTTGTGCTCGTGGGTGAGGAGGTTGTCGGTAACCTTGTCGATCTGGCTCTGCACCTGTTCGTAGCGGGCCATGAATTTCGCGAAGGGCGCGGCGCGGCCCAGAAGCCGCTCCCACCAGGAGCGCTTGCGCCGCACGTCCAGTTCGCTGACCGAAAAGCCGCGGATGGTGGTGACGATCTCACGCAAGCTGTCGCCCGCCGGGCCCACATCCTTGTTGCGCACGCCCTGGAGCATGGCCTGGCTGATTTCCTGCAATTCTCCCTGGGCGCGCGCGCCGAAGCTGATGATCGAGCCGGTATCGGAGAGATCGAGCTCCGCCATGCGCTTGCGGATTTCCTCGGCGAGCGGCTTTTCAGCCGCCGTGAGCGCGATTTCCTCCGCCGCCCTGGGCTCGGGCAGCACAATGGCCGCGAGCTTCTCGATCTCCGCCTGGCTCTCGAGCGCCTTCTTTCTGATCTGTTCCTGCATCTTTCTCCCTTTTTTCGTATCGGGCCCGCCATCCCCCGCGCGGGCGGTCTGCCGTTTCAGCCCATCACGTTTTCAATCCTTCACGCGCCAGGCGCTCGCGCAGCACCTCGATCTCGATCTCGAGATCGGTGCTGTCGTTTTCCATCAATGCCCTTGTCTTGGCGGCGAAATTCTGCTCGAGCTCGTCGAGCAGCG
>JALVEX010000133.1 GCA_027030435.1 Paracoccaceae bacterium | reverse complement strand
ATCGCCTCGTTGGTGTAGGCGGGCCAGGCAAGGCGCAGCATGGTGGGCCAGATGATGCGGCGAAAGCGCTTCCAGCCCGAAAGGCCGTAGGCATCGGCGGCCTCGATCTCGCCCTTCGGGATCGATTTCAGCGCCCCGAAGAAGATCTCGCCCGAATAGGCGGCGGTGTTGAGGATCAGAACGATCAGCGCCCCGAGCCAGGCGCGGGTGAGCCAGCCGGTTTCCACGGTGATTTCGGTGAATCCGAGGGGGATGTTGAAGCCCATCTTCGGCAGGAGGACGAAGGCCTCGTAGAAGAGGAAGAACTGGATGAACAGCGGCGAGCCGCGAAAGACGAAGACGAACAGCTCGGAAGGCTTCCTGATCCACCAGCGCCGCGATGCCTTGCCAAGGCCGAGGGCGGTGGCGAGAAAGAAGCCGAAGAACAGCGCCAAGACGGCGAAATAGATATTCCACAACAGCCCCGAGCCGATCAGCACGAATTGCTGGCAGAGATCGAAATCCGAGCGCGGCAGCAGGCGCTCGCCGATGCCGATCGCGCGCAGCCCGTAGGCATGGAGCGTTTCCCAGCATGTCATGACATGGCCCCGCCGCTTTGCCCGCCAAGCGTGGCCTGGCCCCGGGTGAGGCGCTTCATCAGCCGATCGAGCGCGATCTGGCTCACCTTGGTGAAAGCGAGGTAAAAGACCAGAAGCGCGAGGAAATACCACAGCCGCCAATCGGGATGGGGATAGGCGAAGGCCTGCGTCTTCATGCCGCCGAGCTCCTTGGCGTAATAGACGATATCGCGGATGCCGAGGAGGAAAAGGAGCGGCGTGGCCTTGATCAGGATCATCCACAGATTGCCGAGCCCCGGCAGCGCATAGACCCACATCTGCGGCACGAGGATGCGCCAGAAGGCCTGGCGGCGGCTCATGCCGTAGGCTTCGGCGGTTTCCATCTGCGCGCGCGGCACGGCGCGCATGGCGCCAAACAGCACATTGCCCGCGAATGCGCCGAAGACGATGGCGAAGGTGAAGACGGCGAGCGAGAAGCTGTAGGCATCATGCACCCATTGCGGCGCCGAGGAGAGCGGCATCTTTGCCGCCGGGCAGACGACGAAATCATTGCCCTGATAGACGGGCCCCTGCCAGTCGGGGCAGAGGATCTTGTGGCGGATCCACTCGATCGCCTGATCGAGCGCGATCACGAAGAACAGGAAGAAGGCGATATCGGGCACGCCCCGCACCACCGCCATGTAGCCCTTACCGAGCCAGCGGAGCGGGGCGAGGCGGGCGCGCGCGGCCATGGCGGCGAGAAAGCCGAACAGGAGCGCCACCGGCGCGGTGACCGCGAGCAGCAGCAGCACGGTGCCGAACGAGCGGTAGAAGGCCAGATGCTTGCCCGTGGTCAGGTAGCAGGCCAGCCATTGCGTGCCCTCGAGGCTCTGGGGATCGGTGCAGAAGGAAAACATGGGATGGGACTGTCCGGGAGGCCGGCCCCAGGGGTAGGGGCCGGCCGGTTGCCGATCTGGCTCAGAAGCTGTTGGCGTCTTCGCCGAACCACTTCTTGGTGAGCTTTCTGAGGCTGCCGTCCTCCTTCATCGAGGAGATGGCGGCGTTGAACTTCTCCTTCAGCTCGGTATCGGATTCGCGCAGGCCCATGCCGACGCCCCCGCCGATTGCTACGTCATCGCCCACGAAGACGAATTCGCCGTTCGATTCCGCCACGATCGGGGCGAGATAGGATTTGTCGGCCAGCACCGCATCGGCCTCGCCGTTCTTCACCGCGGCCACCGTTTCATCGGCGGTGGCGAATTCGACCACCGTCGCGCCGGACTGGGCGACGTAATTGGCCTGGATGGTGCCCGTCTGCGCGGCGATCACGCCGTTTTTCACGTCCACATCCTTGGAAAGCGCCATGTAGGCGGAGGGATCGGGCGGCAGATAGGGCTGGGTGAAATCGATCACCTCGTCACGCTCGGGCGTGATCGACATGCCGGCGATGATGGTATCGTAATTGCCGCTCACCAGGTTGGGGATGATCGAATCCCAGTCATTGGTGACCCAGGTGCAGGTGAGATTGGCGCGCTTGCAAAGCTCGTCGCCCAGCTCGCGCTCGAAGCCGTCGACCTCGCCCGCGTCATTGATGAAATTGTAGGGCGGGTAGGCGCCTTCGGTGCCCATGCGGATGGTTTCTCCGCCGATGGCGAAGCTTGCGGAAAAGGCAAGCGCCGCGGTGGCTAGCAGGATTTTCTTCATGGTTTTCTCCCTCTGGTTGGTCTTTCTGGTTGGTGCCTGTTGTGGTCAGGCCGCCACGCTCGCACTCAGGAACTGGCGCAGGCGTTCGGTTTCGGGGTGTTTGAAGATCTTTTCGGGCGGGCCCTCTTCGCTGATCTTCCCCTCATGCAGGAATACCACATGATCGGAAACATCGGCGGCGAGGCGCATGTCATGGGTGACCAGGAGCATGGTGCGCCCCTCGGCGGCGAGATCCTTGATCACCTTCACCACCTCCTGTTCGAGCTCGGGATCGAGCGCGGAGGTGGGCTCGTCGAAGAGAAGCGCGCGCGGGCGCATGCAAAGGGCGCGGGCGATGGCGGCGCGCTGTTGCTGGCCGCCCGAAAGCTGGGCCGGGTAGGCATCGCATTTGTCGCCGATGCCGACCTTGGCAAGGAGCGCCCGGGCGCGTTCTTCCACCTCGGCGGGATCCTCCTTCAGCACCGTGACAGGCGCTTCCATCACGTTTTGCAGGATCGTCATGTGGGCCCAGAGATTGAACTGCTGGAACACCATGGAAAGATTGGTGCGGATGCGGATCACCTGATGGCGGTCGGCGGGATGGCGGTTCATGCCCTCGCCCTGCCATATCACGGGCTCGCCCTCGAAGATGATATCGCCCTGCTGGCTGTTTTCCAGGAGGTTGGCGCAGCGCAGCAGGGTGGATTTGCCCGAGCCCGAGGAGCCGATCAGCGAAACCACATCGCCCTTCCTGGCCGTGACATCCACCCCCTTCAGCACTTCGAGATCGCCGAAGCGCTTGTGCAGGTTGCGGACTTCCAGAACGGGGGGGTGGGCTTCGGACACGGGTGGCGGCTCGCTGTTGTTTTCGTCGGCGGTTTCGTCAGCTACAGAGTAGGGCGGAAAACCACGCGGATTGCAATGGGAGAAACGCCCTTTGTGCCGCGGGAACGTCAGGGAAGGCGCGCCTGCACGCGCTGGCGGGCGATGGCGCTGTCGCGATCGTTGATGCCCAGAAGATTGGCCAGAAGGCGCAGGAGGTTGTTTTCGGCATTGTCGCGGGTGCCGTCGGCGAGCACCACTTCCCAGAGCGCCTCCACCACCGCGAGGCGCTCCTCATGGGGCACTGCCGCCTTGATGGCGCGGGTGAAGCGCACGGTATCGGGGGCTTCGGCCTCGAGCCGCTCGGCATCGGATCTGAGCCGCGCCGCCTCTTCGCGCGAGAGGCCGTAGCGGCGCGCGAGAATATGCTCGATACTGGCGATCTCGGCGGGCGCGTAATCGCCGTCAGCACGCGCGATGCGCACCATGAGGGCCGCAAGCGCGAGGCGGGAATCCGGGGCGGAAAGCGGCCGGGGGCGGGGGGCTGTCAGGCTTTTGAGGAGCTTTGCGAACATGGGGAATCCTTACCCCGCGGGCCAATGAATGCCAAGGGTGATGCGGGGGTGATGCGAGGCTCATGCGGGGGCTCTGCCCCCGCGCCCCCGGAGTATTTCCACCAAGATGAAAGGGGGCGGGATCAGCCTTCGTAACCTTCGACGATCACCAGATCGGCGAGGCTGACGGGATCGCGCAGCTTCTTCGCGCCCTGGTATTCGGGGCTCTCGTAGCAGGCGCGCGCGGCCTCGTAATCGGGGAATTCGATCACCACCGTGCGCGGGCGGGCCTCGCCTTCGGCGATCTGCTGGCGGCCGCCGCGCACGAGGAAGCGGGCGCCATATTTCGCGAATGCCTCGCCATTGGCGGCGCGGTATTTCTCATAGGCTTCGGGGTCATCGATGGTCACGTGGCCGACCCAGTATCCTTTTGGCATGGCATTCTCCTAGACAAGGCGCGAGGTTTCGATCGCGGCGCGGATGAAATCGCGAAACAGCGGGTGCGGATCGAAGGGCTTGGATTTAAGCTCCGGGTGGAACTGCACCCCGATGAACCAGGGGTGATCCTGCCACTCGACGATCTCGGGCAGGCGGCCATCGGGCGACATGCCCGAGAAGATCAGCCCCTTTTCCTCCAGCTGATCGCGGTATTTCGTATCCACCTCGTAGCGGTGGCGGTGGCGCTCCTCGATCTCGGTTGCGCCGTAGATTTCGGCCACTTTCGAGCCTTCCTTCAGCACCGCCGTGTAGGCGCCAAGGCGCATGGTGCCGCCCTTGTCGTCATCGGCCCTGCGCTTCACCGTCCTGTTGCCCTGCACCCATTCCTTGAGGTGATAGACGACCGGCTCGAAGCGCCTGCGCCCCGCCTCGTGATCGAATTCCTCGCTGCCGGCGGCCGCGATTCCGGCCACGTTGCGCGCCGCCTCGATCACCGCCATCTGCATGCCGAGGCAGATGCCGAGATAGGGGATCTTCTTTTCGCGCGCATAACGGGCGGCGCGGATCTTGCCCTCGGTGCCGCGCTCGCCGAAGCCGCCGGGCACCAGGATGGCGTGGAACCCTTCGAGATGGGGCGCGGGATCCTCGCTTTCGAACAGTTCCGAATCCACCCATTCCACCTTCACCTTCACCCGGTTGGCGATGCCGCCGTGGGTGAGGGCCTCCTTGATGGATTTGTAGGCGTCTTCAAGGCGGGTGTATTTGCCCACGATCGCCACCTTCACCTCGCCTTCGGGGTGCTCGATGCGTTCGGCCACGTCTTCCCAGCGGGTGAGATCCGGCTTTGGCGCGGGCGAGATGGCGAAGGCATCGAGGATCGCCTGATCGAGCCCCTCGCGGTGGAGCGCGAGCGGGGCTTCGTAGATCGAATTCAGATCATAGGCGGGGATCACGTTATCGGGGCGGACATTGCAGAAGAGGGCGATCTTCTCGCGCTCCTTCTGCGGGATCGGATGTTCGGATCGGCAGACGAGCACATCGGGCGCGATGCCGATGGTGCGCAGCTCCTTCACGCTGTGCTGGGTGGGTTTTGTCTTGAGTTCGCCCGCGGCGGCCAGATAGGGGATCAGCGTGAGGTGCATGAACAGGCACTGCCCGCGCGGCTTTTCCTGGCTGAACTGGCGGATCGCCTCGAAGAAGGGGAGCGCCTCGATATCGCCCACCGTGCCGCCGATCTCGCAGAGCATGAAATCCACCTCATCCTCGCCGATGCGGATGAAATCCTTGATTTCATTGGTAACATGCGGGATCACCTGGATCGTCTTGCCGAGGTAATCTCCCCGCCGCTCCTTCTCGAGCACGTTCGAGTAGATGCGCCCGGAGGAGACGCTGTCGGTGGCGCGCGCCGCCACCCCGGTGAAGCGTTCGTAATGGCCGAGATCGAGATCGGTTTCGGCGCCGTCATCGGTGACGAACACCTCGCCGTGCTCGAAGGGGCTCATGGTGCCGGGATCGACATTGAGGTAAGGATCAAGCTTTCTCAGCCGCACCGAAAAGCCACGCGCCTGCAGGAGCGCGCCGAGGGCCGCCGAGGTGAGCCCCTTGCCAAGGCTCGATACAACGCCGCCGGTGATGAAAATGAACCGTGCCATGTGGTTGGCTTCCCCCGTGGTTGATGTGCTGCGATTGCATTTCTGCCGCTCGACGGGCCCGCAAACTGGCGCGGCACCACGGGATTAAACCCATAACGGATTCGCGCGCCCTTCGCAAGGAGACCGCAAGATGATGTTGTGAAAAAAGCCGGTGATGGCAGTTGTTGTGGCTTGTGGCGGTGTGGCTCGTGGGCCGTTTTGCGGCCCCGAGCGCTAGTTGCCCCCGGCCGGGGGCGGGGGCGTGGCCGGCACCGCGGGCGGGATGGCGGGCACCGCTGGGGCTGCCGCGCCCGCATCGCTGCCGCCGGCAGAGGGGGGCAGAAGGGAATCGCCAGCCGGGCCCGGGATCGGAGGGGCGGGCGCCTCGCTCGCGGGGGCGGTGCTTGCCGGGGGCGTTTCCTCGCCGAGGCGATCGAGCACCGATTGCTCGGCCGATTTGCGCGCTGCCATGACAGTCATCGTGAGCGAGGTGATGAAGAAGGCGATCGCCAGGATCCAGGTGAGCTTGGCGAGCGCGGAGGCCGCCGCGCGCCCGCTCATCACGCCGCCGCCGCCGCCACCGCCGCCAAGGCCGAGTCCGCCCCCTTCGGAGCGTTGCAGCAGCACGATGCCGATCAGGGAGACGGCGAGGATGAGATGTATGACGAGGATGACGTTTTCCATGAGGCGATCCGTAATTTCCTGATGGGCCTATCTAGGCCCTTGGCGGCAGGGCCGCAAGTGGTTTTGCGCATGGCGAAGGGATGGGCGAAGGGATGGGCGCAGGGAGTGGCCCAGGGAGGCGATGGGGCGAAATTAGTGGTTTCGCGCCGGCCGGGCGGCGGCTATACCCCGATCTGATTTCATGAAACGGGACGGATCGGGGAAATCGCATGGCCAATGTCGTTGTCGTCGGCGCTCAATGGGGCGATGAGGGAAAGGGCAAGATCGTGGACTGGCTCTCGGAGCGCGCCGATGTGATCGTGCGCTTCCAGGGCGGGCACAATGCCGGCCACACGCTGGTGATCGACGGCGAGGTCTACAAGCTGCACGCTCTGCCCTCGGGCGTGGTGCGCGGCGGCAAGCTCTCTGTGATCGGCAACGGGGTGGTGCTCGATCCCTGGCATCTTCTGGAGGAGATCGAGACTCTGCGGGGGCAGGGTGTGGCGATCACGCCCGAAACGCTGATGATTGCCGAAAACACGCCCCTGATCCTGCCCTTTCACGGCGAGCTTGACCGCGCCCGGGAGGCGCAGGCGCGCGCGGGCAAGATCGGCACCACCGGGCGCGGCATCGGCCCGGCTTATGAAGACAAGGTCGGCCGTCGGGTGATCCGGGTGGCCGATCTCGGGGATGCGCGCACGCTGGAGCTTCGGGTGGATCGCGCGCTGGTGCATCACAACGCGCTGCGCAAGGGGCTCGGGCTCGGCCCGATCGACCGCGCCGGGCTCATCGCGGCGCTTCAGGAGATCGCGCCGGAGATCCTGAAATATGCGGCGCCCGCCTGGAAGGTGCTGAACGAAAATAGAAAAAGCGGAAGGCGCATCCTTTTCGAAGGGGCGCAGGGGGCGCTTCTCGATATCGATTTCGGCACCTATCCTTACGTTACGTCCTCCAACGTGATCGCCGGGCAGGCGGCCACCGGCAGCGGCATCGGCCCCGGCGCGATCGATTTCGTGCTCGGGATCGTCAAGGCATATACCACGCGGGTGGGCGAGGGGCCTTTTCCCACCGAGCTTCACGACGGTGACGGCCAGCGCCTCGGCGAGCGGGGGCATGAATTCGGCACCACCACCGGGCGCAAGCGGCGCTGCGGGTGGTTCGATGCGGTGCTGGTGCGCCAGAGCTGCGCCATCAGCGGCGTGAACGGCATCGCGCTCACCAAGCTCGACGTGCTCGACGGCTTCGAACGGCTGAAGATCTGCGTGGGCTACGAGCTTGACGGCGAGCGGCTCGATCACCTGCCCACCGCGGCCGATCAGCAGGCGCGCTGCACCCCCGTCTATGAGGAAATGGAGGGTTGGCACGAAAGCACCGAGGGCGCGCGGCGCTGGGCCGATCTGCCGGCGGCGGCGATCAAATATGTGCGCCGGGTGGAGGAGCTGATCGAATGCCCGGTGGCGATGCTCTCCACCAGCCCCGAGCGCGAGGATACGATTCTCGTCACCGATCCTTTCGCCGATTGAGGGGCTCATGGCGCTTTCCTGGAAAACCCGCCGCCGGCTGGCCATCTTCATCCTGCTGGTGGCGCTGCCGGCCTATATCATCCTTGCGGTCAATATCGTGGCGCTGTTTGGCGCGCGCCCGCCGTTTCTGATCGAGCTGGCGGTCTATGTCGGGCTCGGGATCGTCTGGATCCTGCCGCTGAAGAAGATCTTCCTCGGGGTGGGGCAGGCCGAGCCCCCCGAGGAAAGGCAGGCGCGCAGCGGCGGAAACAGTCGCGGCCGAGAGGATTGAATGGAAAAAGGGCGGGGGGGCCCCCGCCCTGCTGCCGTTTCTTTCTGATCCTGCAAATGCCGGCAATTGCCGACGATCGGGGAAGGCCTATTCGCCGGCGATGCGGGAATCGGGGCGGAAGCGGGTATTCTCGGCGATCACGAACACGCCGCGCGAAACCCGGACGATGCGCCCCTCGCGCTGAAGCTGGCCAAACATGCGCAGCTTTTCCTCACGGGTGAGCAGCGCGCCCGCTTCATGGCCCGCGAGGCAGGCCATCAGCTCGGGGCGGGTGAATTGCGCCTGCCCTTCCACGAGGCAGATATAGGCGGCGGCGGCCTCGAGAAGATCGGCCGGATCATCGCCCACCCCCATCTCGGCGGCGAATTCCGAGAAGGCGGCATCGACCTTGCGGGCGGGTGCGAGATCCGCCTCTTCCGGCATCTCCGGGGCTTCCTTGACCGCAAGATTGCCCTTGCCGCCCCGGCGCGGGCGGACGGGACGGACGGGCCGAACGGGCGCCTTTTCGGCGATCTCGGCCGCATCCTTCACGTCATCGATGCGCTGCTCCGATACCAGCACAAGCGGGGCCTGGCGCGCGGGGCGCGATGAGCCCTTGCGCTTCTTCTTCGGACGGGCAGGGCGCTTGGGCCGCGCCGGCGTGATCACCTTCGCCAGATCCTCGCGATAGGGATCGGCTTCGTCCTCCTTCTTTGCGTTCTTCTCGCCCGAGCGCCCGCCGCGCATCAGGCGATCGGCAACGGTGGCCGCCACGGCGGCGCGCAGATGCGAGATCGCGGAGCGGCGGCGCGAGCCCTCGGGGGCGTCGAACTGCTGGTTGGTTTCATCGAGGATGCGCTCGGCCTCCTCGTCCACCTCTTCGTTCTCGAGAAGCGTGCGGCGGATATGATCGCGCCCTGCATACGCCGTATCGGCCTCCTCCTCGGCTTCCTCCTCCTCCAGCTCGGCCATCAGATCGGCCTCATCCTCGGGCGAGATATCCTCATCCTCGAGGCTGCGGCGGATCGAGCGGATCACATCTTCTCCGCGCCTTGTTTCCTGTGTGAAGACATTTTCTTCCAGGCTTCCGATGTCGTCGGCTTCCTCGAGCGCCACATCCTCGTAAAGGGCTTGGATCTCTTCCTCGATCGCCTCTTCATCAGGATGGCCGGCACCGGCGGCTTCAGCCGTTTTCTCTTCAACGGCATCTTCCGTGTGGTCATCCGCGCTGGCCTCCTGAACCGAGGCCAGCGCTTCATCCAGAATCAGGATATCGGCGCTCTCGGTCTCGTCGGCTTCAAAGGATTCCGCATCGACCGAGGCCTGCGGGCCTTCTTCCGATCCCTCGACCTCATCGCCGGTTTCGGCCTCTCCGACGACGCTGCCAAAGAATCTGTCGAGCGCCGCGCCTTTCGTGAGGGACGTGGTTTCATCATCCACAGCATCGGCCGTGGCTTCCTCTTCGCCGTTTTCCGCAAGTTCCGACAGAACGAGGATCTCGCTTTCGTCCTCATCCGTGCCTTCTTCGCCCGTGCCTTCCGGCCCGGCAAATTCATCTTCACCGTCCTCCATGAGGGCAGCTTGGGCTGCGGAAACGGGCGCCGTTTCCTCTTCCGGCTCTTGCAGTTCCGATGCGCTCTTCGCGAAGGAATCTTCATCCGCGGCGGCGAGCGCGGTTTCGAGGTCCGCAAGCTCCATCGCCAGATCGTCATCCTCGGCTTCGTCCTCAACCGCATCCCGCAGATCGAGATCAATCCTTTCCCCGAACGCCTCTTCGTCCGTTTCCGCTGCGACATCCCCGGCAATATCTTCGTCTTCGGCCTCTTCGGCGGCATCTTCTGCGCTGAATGCCTCTTCACGCTCTTCGGGCTCTTCGGGCTCTTCGGCTTCGATTTCGGCTTCCGCTTCCGGGAGGGGGGCGATCTCCGCCTCGGCCTCTTCCTCCATTTCCGCTTCGGCTACCGACTCACGTTCGGCCTTAACCTCAGCCTCAGCCTCAGCCACGGCTTCTTCGGTTCTGGCTTCCGCCTCAGCCGGTGCTGCCGCATCCTCAATATCTTCTGCCGGCTCTTCTTCCGCAGCGGCAGCCGGCGCGATCTCCTCGGCCTCGACAACGGCAGGCTCGCCACCGGCGGGGATGATAGTCCCGTCACTTCCGGCGCGGGCGCGGGAAACGACCTCCCGGATGCGCTTCAGCTTCTCGGCAACGCTTTCGCCGCCCTCGCCACCTTCATCCTCACCGGCCGGGAAAAGGGCCGTTTCATCGGCCTCGCCGGCGGCAATGGCCGTATCCGCCGCTTCCCTCGGGGGGGCTGTGGGTGCCGGCTGGGCCTGCTCGGATGGCACGGGCGCGGAAGGGGCGGCTACGGGGGCGGCAGCCGGTGCGGCGGCAATCCCGGCGGCCGGGGCCTCGGGATGGGCGCGCAGCACCACGTTCGTATCGTTCTCGATGCGCGCTTCCACGCGGGTGCGGATTTCCTTTTCCGCAATGCGGGCAAGCATCTCGGTATCGGGCTGGGGGGGCTCGGCGCCGAAATAGCGATCCTCGGCCGCGAGATCGCGGAAATACTCGGCGATGGCCTTCATCGTCTCGAAAGAATCCTCGAATCCCTCGAGCGTGCATGAAAATGTCCCGTATGAAACGGTGAGTATCTTACTCGCACCTACCATGGGCTTGCTCGCTTTCGTTTTCTTACAGCAATTCTGCTTTCAGCATAGAATGGTTCCCAATTGAGAACAAAACATGGAAACCAAAGGGATTATTTCATGACAATATTGTGGCGGGGATTGTGGCGGCGCGCGCGGGCCGCCATAAACCGCTCATGGCACCAGATATTGTCAGATCCGCCAGTGCAGTAACCCTCCTTGGTGGGGGAAAGGTCGATCCGCGGGATCTGGAGGAGGCGCTCGGGCATGCGCCCACCCTCGTCGCGGCGGACGGCGGCGCCAATCTGGCCGCCGAAATGGGGCACCGCCCCGTGGCGGTGATCGGCGACATGGATTCGATTGATTCGCAAATCCTGGCCGCCATCCCCGCGCGCCGGCGTCACCGCATCAGCGAGCAGGAAACGACCGATTTCGACAAGGCCCTCCGCGCGATTTCCGCGCCTCTGGTGCTCGGCCTCGGCTTCACGGGCGCGCGCATCGATCATGAGCTTGCCGCCTTCCACAGCCTTCTCGCCCATCCCGCGCGCCGCTGCATCCTGATCGGCGAGGAGGATGTGATCTTCCTCCTGCCCGCCGCGCTGTGCCTCGATCTGCCGGAAGGCGCGCGCCTTTCCCTCTATCCGCTTGCGCCTTCGCGGATCACCGGGCGCGGGCTTGTCTGGCCGCTCGAGGCGCTCGCGCTTGCCGCGGGGCTGCGCATCGGCACCTCGAACGCGGTGCGCGAAGGGCCGGTGGAGATCTCCAGCGATCGCCCGGGGGCGCTGGTGCTCCTTGAGCGCCGGCATCTGGAGGCGGCGATGGAGGGGCTCCTTGGCGCCACCCTGCACTCTCCCCCTCCCTGACGCCCGGCCCGGAAATCTCAGCAGTTAGGAATGTTGACGGCGAGCCCGCCGAGCGAGGTTTCCTTGTATTTCTCGCTCATGTCCGCGCCCGTCTGGCGCATGGTTTCGATGGCGCTGTCAAGCGGCACGAAATGGGTGCCGTCGCCCCGAAGCGCGAGCGAAGCGGCGGCCACCGCCTTGATCGCGCCCATGCCGTTGCGCTCGATGCAGGGCACCTGCACGAGGCCGGCCACGGGATCGCAGGTCATGCCGAGGTGATGCTCGAGCGCGATCTCGGCGGCGTTCTCGATCTGTTCGGGGCTGCCGCCCATCACCGCGCAAAAGCCCGCCGCCGCCATCGCCGAGGCG
This sequence comes from Paracoccaceae bacterium, assembly GCA_027030435.1. Taxonomy (GTDB): domain Bacteria; phylum Pseudomonadota; class Alphaproteobacteria; order Rhodobacterales; family Rhodobacteraceae; genus WFVA01. The sequence continues at coordinate 1,428 of JALVEX010000133.1, read as the reverse complement.
CTGCCGATCTCGGCCTGACACCCGCATTCCGCCCCCGAGATCGAGGCATTGTGCTTGATCAGCCCGCCGATGGCGGCGGCGGTCAGGAGGAAATCGGGGATGAGCGCGGCGCGCGCCGCGGGCACGTGATCGAGCCAGTAGCGGATGGTGGCCGGCACCACGCCCGCGGCGCCGTTGGTGGGGGCCGTCACCACCTGCCCGCCGGCGGCGTTTTCTTCGTTCACCGCCATCGCATGGGCGATCAGCCAGTCATTGGCGAGATGAGGCGCGCAGAGGTTGTTGCCGGCCTCGGCGAGAAGGGCCCGGTGCAGCGCCCCCGCGCGCCGCTTCACGCCAAGCCCCCCCGGCAGCACGCCCTCCGCCGCGAGCCCGCGCCTGATGCAGGCATCCATCGCTTCCCAGATCCGCGCAAGGCCCCGCTCGAGCGCGGCGGCATCCATGTGCTTCAGCTCGTTGGCCCGCTTCATCGCCGCGATGCTCCGGCCGCTCTCGCGCGCCATCGCCAGCATTTCCGCCGCCGTTTCAAACGGGTAGGGATGGCGGCTCTGTTCGCGGGTGGGCTCGGGGGGCGGGTTGGAGAGCTCTTCCTCCGTCAGCACGAAGCCGCCGCCGATCGAATAATAGGTTTCGCGCTGGATCACATCGCCCTGGGCATCGGTGGCCATCAGGATCATGCCGTTCGGGTGGCCCTCGAGCGGGCGATCGTAATCAAACAGGAGATCGCGGCCGGGATCGAAACGCAATTCGCCAAGCCCCGGCGGCGCGATCCGCCCCGTTTCCCGGATCGCGGCAAGCGCGGCCTCCGCCCTTTCGGCCTCGAAGCGCTCGGGCGTGAAGCCCGCAAGGCCGAGGATGGTGGCGCGGTCCGTGCCGTGCCCCACCCCCGTGAAGGCAAGCGAGCCGTGGAGCGAGGCCCTGAGCCCCGCGATTCCGAAAGGGCTTTCGCGCAGCTTCTCCAGAAACCGCCCCGCGGCGACCATCGGCCCCATGGTATGCGAGGAGGAAGGCCCGATCCCGATCTTGAAAATGTCGAACACGCTCAGAAACATGCGCCTTTTCCTCTCTTGCGCCATACGCCTCGCCACGCCCGCCGCCCCGGCGCTTTCACGAAAGCGACCCTCCCGCGCGCGCGCGCGCCGAGCCTCAGGGGGCGAGGGCGGCGATGATGCGCGCCCAGGAGCGTATCCCCTTGTGAAAGCTCGAAAGATCGTATTTCTCGTTGGGGCTGTGGATATTGTCGTCATCCTTGCCGAAGCCGGTGAGCAGCGCATCCATCCCGAGGATCTCGCGGAAATGGCCGGCAATCGGGATCGAGCCGCCGCAGCCCACGAAGGCCGCCTCGCGCGGCCATTCCTGCGAGAGCGCAGCGCGGGCCTTCTCGAAGGCCGGGTTTTCGGTGCGCATCACGGCAGCGGGCGAGGCGCCGTG